>WTHH01000247.1 GCA_011523195.1 Verrucomicrobiales bacterium | reverse complement strand
GATGGAGTCCTTGGCGGCCTTGGCCACGGCAAACTTCACCACGCGCTTTGCAGGAATCTTAATGGTCTCACCAGTGGCGGGGTTGCGTCCCATGCGTGCCTTGCGATCAACGAGTTTCAACTTGCCGATGCCGGGGAATGTGAATGCACCAGTCGCCTTGGTGCTAGAGATGGCCAATTCAGCCAGGTTAGCCAAAAGGTCGGCTGCCTGCTTTTTGGTGAGGTCGTTCGCTTCAGCAACGGCTGCCGCGATCTGCGATTTTGTCAACGGTTTGTCTGCCATGTTATTAATATTGCGGGTTTTTGTTATTTACAAAGAGTAGCACTGCACTACTGGGAGTCGGTTGTACGAGCGACCTCTCGCATTCGCAAGCAGAAAAAGCAAAAAAACCCGATGTTTTTCCAATTTCTCGGCAATCGGAAATCGCCCTTGGCCAAGCGGTCGTCAGGCGAGAATCGGCCTGACAACATTTCCGTGGACATCGGTCAGACGAAAGTTTCGTCCGGCATGCCGGTAGGTGAGCCGTTCGTGATCAATGCCAAGCAGGTGCAGGATGGTCGCCTGAAAATCATGAACAGTGACGAGATCCTCGGCGACATCGAAACCAACCTCATCGCTGGCGCCGTGAACCATGCCGCCTTTAACACCTGCACCTGCAAGCCAACAGCTAAACGCCCGTGCATGATGCCCCCGGCCGGTGACACCGGGCGCCGGTTGGTAAGGGCCGCGCCCAAACTCCGTGGCGAAGACCACCAGCGTGTCCTCCAGCATGCCGCGCGATTTCAAGTCCTTGAGCAGCCCGGCGATCGGCTGGTCGACGTTGCGCGCGAGCTTGTTGTAGTTGGACATGTTCGCGTGCGTGTCCCAGTTGTAATCGATCCGCGTGTCTCCATCGATCAACTCGATGAAACGCACCCCGCGCTCCGCCAGCCGGCGGGCGATCATGCATTGCCAGCCAAAGCCCTCCGTGTCCCCGCGCTTGAGCCCGTAAAGACGGTGCGTCGCGTCAGTTTCACGGGTGAGATCAAACGCCTCTGGCGCCTCGGCCTGCATACCGTATGCGGTCTCGAACGACTTGATCCGAGCCCTGAGATGCGGGTCGCTTTCGCGCCCTTTAAGGTATTGGCGATTGAAAAACTGGAGCAAGCCAAGTTCGGCCTCCTGCATCTCAGCCGTGGCGGTACGGCGATGCATGTTCGAGATTGGCTCAGCACCGGGGATGATCCGGGTGCCCTGATGGAGCACGGGAAGAAAGTCCGATCCCCAAACCTGACCACCGGCATACGGCAGCCCAGGGGCGATGACCATGAACGACGGCAGACTCGCATTGTCCGTACCCAGTCCATAACTCACCCACGACCCGATGCTAGGCCGCTTGAACGTGGCCGAACCGGTGTGGATGCCGATGGTCGCCCCGAAGTGGTCGCCGTTGATGTTTTTCATCGAGCGAATGACGCATATGTCGTCCATCATACTCCCGATGTGTGGGAACAAATCGCTCACCTCGGTGCCGGACTGGCCGTGCCGCCGAAACGCCCAGTCGGCTCCCTTGTAAAACCGGTTGCCCTTACCGATTTTCTTGTTGTGATTTTGGTTGAGGTACGGCTTTGGATCGAAGGTGTCCATGTGGCTCACACCGCCAGTCATGAACATGAAAATAACCCGCTTGGCCTTGGGTTCGAAATGCGGCCGCCTGGACGCGAGGGGATTTTCCCCGGCCGCCATCAAGTCCGAGATCAGGCCGGGCAGGATCAAGCCTCCCCCGACCAGCGACTGGATGGTCTGTCTCCGATTTAACTTCACAGCGAACCTCATGGTAATTCTATGTGCCCAAGTGCATTTGACAAGAGCACGAATCCAAAATGCTCACGGTTTTAGTCCCAGTGTCCACGGCTTGCGGTGGTGCATCTTGGTAAGCAACGCTTGGGCTTCGCTGTCGCCGATGAACTGCTCAGTTTTCGGATCCCAATTCAACGCACGGCCAAGCGCCTCCGAGACGTAGCCAAGATGGCCGGGGGTGATGGACCGATGCGCCGTCTCCGCCGGGCAAATCGCCGGCTTGCGGCTCCTGATGCAGTCGAGAAAGTTGCGGACGTGGTTTGAGGACTTGTATGCCTTAAGTTCACCCGGCACGAATCCGGGCTTGAGCCAGTCACGGTTGGAGGCGTCAAGCTTGCCTCGGTTGACGTACACCCAGCCGTCCTCGCCGGTGAAGCGCGCCCCCATTGGGTTATGCGTGCCGATGCTGCTCCGGATACCCCCAGCGTATTCGCAATGCACCTCGTAGTTTACCGGGGCCTTGTACACCGGCACAGGACTCCAGTTGAAATTCCTCGCCTCAACCCGGGTGGGGCCGCCCTGATCCTCGTCCAGCGCCCAGTGGGCGATGTCGTTGTGGTGCCCAATCCAGTCCATTAACTGCCCGCCACCGTAGGCCAAGTGCAACCGCCACATCTGGTGATGACGCGCGTGGACGTAAGGCAACATCGGTGCCGGGCCGGTCCAGAGTTGGTAATCCTCGCGGCCGGAACGATCTTCCAAGGTGACGCTTCCACGAATCTCGGCCGGCCCCTTGGGCAGACCGATCTGCACCTCTTTCACCTTCCCGATGAGGCCGTTGCGGATCAATTCGACAGCCCTATGAAAGTTGCCCGTTGAACGCTGCTGTGAGCCGGTCTGGAAGATCGCCTTCCGCTTGGCCACCTCCCGATACAATGCCTGGCCTTCGGCAAAAAAGTGGGTGACCGGTTTTTCGCAGTAAACGTCCTGACCGTTTCGCAACGACTCAAGCGCCTGCACTGCATGCCAATGGTCCGGAGTGGCCACGATGACCGCATCGATGTCTTTCCGCGCACACAGTCGGCGATAGTCGGCGTAGGTGTCGCACGGTTTCGTGCCGTACTTTTTTCCGACGGCCTCCGCAGCCGGTTGGCAGCCCAGCGCGCGACCCTCCTTGCGGCCACGGTAGTGCAGCTTGTACGGATCACAAACAGCGACAACCTGCACGGAGGGTTCGTTAAGAAACGACTTCATCACGCCCACGCCCCGGGCACCACAACCAATCAGGCCGACCGCGATTCGTTGACTGGGTACAGGTTTGCCCGCTTGGCCAAGCGCCGATGACGGGATTATCGCCGGCGCTCCTAGTACCACTGCAGCGCTGGATTTCAGGAACCGCCTCCGGTTGGATTGGGAACTATTTTTCATCGCCTTCGTTTGGTTTGAAATAAATCCAGCGATGACTCGCCGGGGTCAACGTTAATCCACCTGTCGAAAACGGTCGCTTCGGATGACTTCGGCGATCAGAGATTTCAGCCGAAATTGATCGGCCTCGGTTTGATTGACGATCTTGTCAACGACCAGCGTGTCGGCCGGGGTGAGTTCACGGGCGAGGGCGAAGCGCAACAGGTGGGCGGTGAACGCCTTGGCGAATCGCTTGTCCTCCGCGACGATTGATTCCTTGAATTTCACCACGTCCTTGAATGGGTATTTGCGCAACAGGGTACCGGTGGCATCGACGTCTCGGCCGTTCGGGTACTTGTCACGCCAGCGGCCGGTAATGTCGAAGTTCTCTAGTGCAAAGCCAAGCGGGTCGAGCCGCGAATGGCAGCCGGCGCAGTCGGGATTCTCGCGATGCTTGGCAAATTTCTCACGGATGGTGAGGTGCTCCTCGGC
>WTHH01000045.1:6836-13981 GCA_011523195.1 Verrucomicrobiales bacterium | reverse complement strand
TTGCTGCCCTCATAAAGCTCCTGCGAGAGGGTAAACAGGTCGACAAACTCGACGCCCTTTTCGTTGGCTACCTGGCGCGTAGCCTCGGTGTACTTGGCCAAGCGCTCGTTGTTGGCTGAACCGTCTGGCAGGTTCGCTTGGCCAAGGTTTTCGTGAGCGATCGGGGAGAGTAGCACAAGGCGCGGTGCGCCCTTGCCGTTGTAATTCTTGCCCTTGGTTTCATCCACCCACTTGGCCAAGTCGGCACGGTAGGCATCCGGGCTGTTGTCAAACGACTCGTTGTAACCCCAGAACGCAAGGATCACGTCCGCCTTGGAAATCTCGAGGTACGCGTCGGCACTCGGAAAGTTTTGGTTGCGCGGTCGGTTGTTGACCTTGTCGCCGGCAAAGCCGTGATTACGGAACACCAGTTCCTTTTTGGCCATCGAACCTTGCACGTAGCTCTCGAGCCAGCCGTGATGTTGCATACGCTCTGCGAGCGAATTGCCGATGAGCACAACATGCTCGCCCTTTTTCAAGTCCAGCGCCTGGCCGGAGGTCACCGCGCCGAGGCCAACAGCGGCCGCTGCCGCCAGACCAAGGAGCCTTGTTTTGATGGTTTGATTACTTTGGTTCATCGCTAAAAAATGGTTGAATTAACACACCCCGCACTCAGGCATATCGCCTGCATGACAGACGTTTGAGCCCTTGAATGGTATTCAAACGGGGCGGGAGTGTTAGCAGCCAAGCGGCCCGAAGTAAACCGAGAAAACGGGCCTTTTCCGGGTCTCTCACCGGCCTAGCTAAACACGCTTCGAAATAGCTTGATGCTCTTGGCCACACCCTCATCCGCAGGCGCCTTGCCCTCGAACTCAAGCGACACGTAGCCGGCGTAGTTCACCTTGCGCAAAATGTCCGCCACACGCTGATAATCGAGGTCCAACGTGTACCACTCGCCGCCGCCGTAGTAGGTCTTGGCCTGCACGAAATCGGCCTTCGGCGCCACCATCTCGAGCTTGGTATACGGGTCCTCGAGGAAATTACCGGTATCCATCAGCAGCCCCAGCCAGGGGGAGTCGATGGCGTTGACGATCCGCAGTAGCCCCTCCGGCGTGCGCGTGAGGCCCCAGTGATTCTCCAGCGCCAACATCACGCCGCATTCCGCCGCCTTGGGCAGGCATTTCTCAATTGAGTCGATGCACCACTTGAACCCATCGTCCAGCGTGTGCCCCGGCAGGATCGGCTCCTTGCCGCGCAACTCCATCAGCTTGTTAAACGACTTGACCGTGCCCCAGCGGCCGGAATTGAGTCGGATGCTCGGGATGCCCATTTTGTACGCTAGCTCGATGCACTTCTCCGTGTGGGCGATATTGCGCTGCCGCACCTCCGGGTCCGGATCGACAAAATCCTGATGAATCGACAGACAGATCAGGTCGACCCCATTCTTGAACGCATGCCGCTTGAGCTTCTGCAGGTAGCCGTTGTCCTCGGCGTCCATCTGCCGGTGCAGGATGTCCACCCCTTCGACACCCAGCCGGGCCGTCTTGTCGATCACCGTCTCGATGGAGACTTTTGGATCGCGAAAATGCCAGTACGAGTAAGACGAAATGCCCAGCTTGATGCGCTTGGCCAAGGTCGCGCCGGCTCCGGCGGATGACGATGTGGTTGTGGCGCAGCCGGCCCCGGTGGTCGCCAGCGCCCCAAAGCCTGCCGCGCTGCCGATAAAGCCGCGCCGTGAAATCGATCGGGTTGTTTTGCTCATGCGCGCGCAGTATCACCACGGCCCAGCCCAAAGTCCAGCGCTTGGCCAAGCGGCAGGCTTGACGAGGCCAAGGGGCAAATCTACCCTCACGCCGCTCCGGATGCGCCAGCTCACGGCGCGCCTCCCCCACATTATTTATACCGAAAGAATCTCGTGGAAGTCACCGTAACCGACCTTTCCCCCTGCCGGAAACAGCTCCGCATCGAAGTCGATGCCGAGACTGTGGATGCCAAGTTTGACGCCGTCGCCAAGGATTTTCGGCGGCAGGCACACCTGCCCGGGTTCCGCCCAGGCAAAGCCCCGCTGCCCAACGTCATGCGCGCCTACGGCGACAAGATTGCTGACGAAGCCAAGCGCGCCCTCATGGCCGACAGCTACTCCGACGCACTCAAGCAGCAGAAGCTCAAGCCGGTCATCATGCCGGAGATTGAGGAGCTGCAGTTCGGCCACGGCAAACCGTTCCAGTACATGGCCACGCTCGAGGTTTCCCCGGCGTTTGAGTTGCCGGAGTACACCGGGCTCGAGGTGGAGAAGGAACGCCGCAGCGTCACAGAGGAGGACGTCACCAAGGCACTCTCAACCCTGCAGGAACAGCGCGTCGAATACCGCGACGTCGACCGCCCCATGGGCGAGGAGGACTTCGTGGTCGTCAACTATAAGGGCACCGTCGATGGCAACCCCATCACCGACATCGTCAAGGTGGCCCGCGGCATCACCGAGCAGGCCAACGCCTGGCTGCACCTCAAGCGCAATCCGCTCGTACCCGGCCTGGTCGAAGCACTCATAGGCGGATCCAAGGGGGACAAGAAAACCGTCGAGGTCACCTTCCCGGAGGAATTCATCTACGAGGAACTCGTCGGCAAGGAAGCCAAGTACGAGATCGAGATCGTCGATATCAAGGAACAATCCCTGCCGGAGTTGGACGATACCTTCGCCAAATCCTTCGGCGCAGAGGGCATCGAAAAGCTCCGCGAGGGTGTCGAGACCGACCTGAAAAACGAACTCGAGTATTCGCAGAAACAGTCCGTCCGCAACCAGTGCGTGCAACGCCTGCTCGACGCCGTCACCTGCGACCTGCCGGAGACCATCGTCAATCAGGCCACCCGTGCCGCCGTGCACAACATCGTGCAGTCCAACCACAACCGCGGTGTCTCCAAGGAGGTCATCGAGGAAAACAAGGACGACATTTACACCAATGCCAAGGCAAACGCCGAGCTCCGCGTAAAGGCCAACTACATCCTCGCGCAGATCGCCGAGAAAGAGGGCATCAAGGTGACCGAGCAGGAACTCAGCCGCCAAGTCGCTGCCATGGCTATGCAGCAAAAAATCAAGCCGCAAAAAATGGCCGATCAACTCAAGGAAAACGGCGGCATCTACGAGGTGCAGGAAGAAATCCTCAACGCCAAAGTCATCGACTTGCTCGAGGAAAAAGCCAACGTCACCGAGATCGATCCCAAACAGGATTCTAATCAATCTCCCCCTCCTAAGAAGGAAGATTGTTGTGATGAAAACGGAGGCTGTTGCGATTAACAATAGCCCTTACATTTACAATTAAATTTATTTTTGCCCGCCCTCGCGGGCTTTTTTATTTGTCGCTTGGCCAAGCGGGATAACTTGGCCAAACTTCCGCACCCGCATGTCTACCCGTCGCATCGTTATAGCTCTGCTCGTAGCCGTTTTACTGCCCTTGGCCAAGGGCGCAGCGGCCAAGCGCCTTGCTTGGGACGGCTCACGTATGGCGTCCTCGCCGATCCCGGTGCCGCCGCTGGTCACGGTTCCCGCCTTTCCCAACCTCAAGTTTCGGCAACCGGTGGAGATCCGGTTTAACCACACTCTCAACCGGTTTTTTGTACTGCAACTCAACGGCCAACTCTTCTCCTTTCCACCGGACGAAACGGTGGCACAGGCCGACCTCGTGTTGGATATCAAGGCTGAGCTTCCGAGGCTGTCCCAGGCGCTTGGCTTCACGTTCCATCCCAAATTTGCCGAGAACCGCGAGATGTTTGCCTGCTACGCGCTGAGTCCCAAGCAGGAGGACGGCTCGCATCTCGTTCGCTATCGGCTTCCCGAGGCGGACACAACGGCCGTAGTTGATCCCACATCGCGCGAGGTGCTGCTAAAATGGCTCTCAGGCGGACACAACGGCTGCTCGCTTAACTTTGGCCCGGACGGGATGCTCTACATTTCCACCGGCGACGCCGAGGCGCCTTACCCGCCCGACGGCTTGAAAACCGGGCAGGACATCAGCGACCTGCTGGCGTCGATCCTGCGCATCGACGTCGACCGCCTCGACCCAGGTCTCGCCTACGCTGTCCCTCCGGACAACCCGTTTACCACTACGCTCGGTGCCCGGCCGGAGGTCTGGGCGTACGGCTTCCGCAATCCGTGGCGGATGAGTTTCGACTTCGAGACCGGCGACCTGTGGGTCGGTGATGTCGGCTGGGATTTGTGGGAGATGATCTTTCGCATCGAGCGAGGCGGCAATTACGGCTGGAGCATCATGGAGGGCAGCCAACCGATTCACCCGGATGACACTCCCGGCCCGACGCCCATCATCGCGCCGGTTGTACAACACTCGCACACCGAGGCGCGCTCCATCACCGGCGGCTATATTTATCGTGGCAAAAAACTCCCGGCCCAACACGGCATGTACATTTACGGCGACTACGCCACCGGCCGAATCTGGGGATTGCGCCACGATGGCAAACAGGTGACACAACAGACTGAACTGGCCAACACCTCGCACCAAGTCATTTGCTTCGGCGTGGACAACGACAACGAACTGCTGGTGGTCGACTACCGCGGCACGCTACATCGGCTCAGACAAAACCCAGCCAGCCGACCGGCCGAACCGTTCCCAACGTTGCTTAGCCAGACCGGCCTGTTTTCTGATTTAACCACACTCAAGCCGGCCGCCGGTGCCTACGCCTACACCATCCGCTCCGAGATGTGGCAGGACGGAGCGACCGCGCATCGGCTAATCGCCATCCCGGGAACCGGTGGCATTGACCTGCACCCCAACACCGACCAGCGGCTTGGTTTTCGCAAGGGCGAATGGCGGTTCCCTGACCGCACCGCCCTCGCCAAGACCATCTCGATGCCGGTTTTTACTTCGGCGGATTCCTCCGAAACAAAATCACGAAAACTGGAGACGCAGGTGCTGCAGCTCGTCGACGGCTTTTGGCAGGCGTACAGTTTTGTCTGGAACGAAGCCGGCACCGACGCCGAGTTGTCTGATGGCAAGGGCAGCGACACGCGGCTGCTCGTGGCTGATGAAAACGTCCCCGGCGGACGCCGTGAACTGGCCTGGCACTTTGCCAGCCGCGCCGAGTGTCTGCTTTGCCACAACCAGCTTTACGGCACCATCAACGGCTTCGCCGCGGAACAACTCGGCGGCAGCGAGAGCGAAGGCCAACTGCACGAACTCATCCAGCTTGGCCTTGTCCGTGAGCGGTCACAACCAGTCCGCAAGACTCTGGCCAACCCGCAGGATACCAGTGCGTCGCTGGCCGATCGCGCCCGTTCTTATCTCCACGCGAACTGCGCCCACTGCCACCATCAAGGCGGCGGCGGCGCCACGGTGTTCGACTTGTACCACCACCTGCCGCTCAAGCGAACCAAGCTCATCGATCTTGAGCCGGCGCAGGGCCACTTCGGTCTCGACGACGCGCGCGTAGTCGCCCCGGGCGACCCGTACCGCTCGGTGTTGCTGTACCGCATGGCCAAGCAGGGTAACGGCCGTATGCCGCACCTCGGCTCGCGGAAGCTCGACCCGCTTGGCTTGAAGCTCATGCACGACTGGATCGCCGCCATGCCGCTCGAAAAAACCGGCCGTGCCCCTGCGCAAGTTGGCCAAGTGGAAACCCAGCGCAAACTCATCCATTCCCTTGGCTTGGCCAAGCGCAAGGATCAGCCAGACACGTTGGCCAAGCTACTCGACCAATCAAGCGGTGCGCTCATGCTGCAACAGGCGGTGCTCGGCAACTCCCCGCTTGGCCAAGCGATCGAAGACAACCGGCTCGAGATTGCCGCCGAGGCGGCGCAGCACAAAAACTTTCGCGTGCGCGAATTGTTCGAGCCATTCCTGCCGGACAGCCAGCGCGCCAAGACGCTTGGCCCAACTCCCGACACGGCCAAGCTGTTGGCGCTCAAAGGCAGCCCTGTCAAGGGCGGCATCCTGTTTCGGCAGGCAGGCCGTACACTCTGCGTCAACTGTCACCGTGTGCAGGGGGAAGGCAAAAACATCGGCCCTGACCTCAGCCAAATTGGCGCGCGGCTGAACCGCGAACAACTTCTCGAGAGCCTGCTCGCTCCGTCCGCGACCATCCCCGACGGCTTCATCCTTTACACGCTCGAGATGAAATCCGGCGAGGCGCACTCCGGCTTCCTGCTCGAGCGTGGCAAGGACACCACGCGGTTCCGGTTGATCACCGGAGAGGAAAAAACCCTGCCCACACAAGGCGTGAAACGATTCACCGAAGTGCCCACCTCCATCATGCCTGCCGGCCTGCTGCAAAACCTCACCCCACAGGAAGCCGCCGATCTACTCGCCTATCTGGCCTCCCTACGCTGATGATTCCTTTGGTTGACGTCAGACATAGGCTTGCGGAGAATTGGGCGTGCCTTTGATTCACCAGTTTAATCTGTTTCCACTTGGCCAAGCGCTTGGTTTGGCTGCAGTTGCGCTTGGTCTGCTGCTGCCGCGCCTGGCCAACGGCGAGGAGACAAAGGCGATGTACTGGGAGGCCCACATCCGACCGCTGTTTAAACAGCACTGCCTCAAGTGCCACGGCGGTGCCAAGCAAAAGGGGGGACTGGATTTGCGCTCGCTCGGCTCGACCCTCAAGGGCGGGGACTCCGGCTCACCGGTACTCCCCGGCAACCCGGACGGCAGCCTGATTTACAAGGTGCTACTCCCCGGGGCCGATCCACATATGCCGCCGGGAGAAGGCAAGCAGCTCCCGGAATCCGACCTGTCGCTTGTGAAGAATTGGGTCGCCGCCCATGTGAGCCCTCACTCATCCAACACTGGCTCTGAACCATGGGCTGCGGCCTCCCCTGTTTTAAAACCGAAACCGCTCAAGCTGCCCGCGGCCAGCTTGCCCGCCTCGCGGGTGATCGATTATCTCGTGCAGATCGGATGGCAAAAAAAGGACGTCAGCCCGGCCAAGCGTGCCGATGACCGTGTGTTTTTGCGCCGGGTGTATCTCGACCTGATCGGGCGCATCCCGACGCCCTCCGAACGCACGGCATTCCTTGCCGACGATCGGCTTCGCAAGCGTGAGGCACTGGTCGACTCGCTGTTGGCTCACCCGGAGTTCGCACCCCATATGCGGGAGATGTTCGACGTGCTGCTGCTGGGTCGTGTGGATGAAGGCAAAACCAAGCGCCGGGCGGACAATCA
>WTHH01000045.1:0-6826 GCA_011523195.1 Verrucomicrobiales bacterium | reverse complement strand
TCTCGAGAAGTGTTTCCCGCAAAACCGCCGCTGGAACGAGTTCGTGCGCGACATCATTCTCGCCGGCACAGGCGATGGCAGCGAACGCGGTGCGTCGTGGTTTCTTTACGAGCAAAACAACGACCACCAAAAGATGGCGGAGTCGATCGCTCCGGTGGCGTTCGGGGTGGATGTACAGTGCGCGCAGTGCCACGACCACCCAAGCGCGCCGGAGATCAAGCAGGCCCATTACTGGGGATTGGTCTCCGCGTTCAACCGCAGCAAAAACGTCGATACGAATAACGGCCCCGGCCTGACGGAGTCAGCCATCGGCGGTTTCATCAGCTACAAAAATCTGGCAAAGGTCAGCGCCCCTGCTGAGCTGACTTTTCTCAACGGCAAGTCGGTTTCAGAAAATCGCCCGGCCAAGGACACAAAGGAAAAGGATGACCCGGCAAAGTACCTCGTGCCGCCGGGGAACAAGGTCGCCGCGAAGCCGAGGTTCTCTCGCCGCGAAGTGTTGGCTCAGGCGGCGTTGACAGACAATCCGGGGCTGGCGAGGGCATTCGTCAATCGCGTCTGGGCGATGTTGACCGGGCGCGGCTTTGTGCATCCGGTCAAGGAGATGAGCTCGGAGTATCCACCGAGCCACCCGGAGTTGCTGGCCTGGCTGGCGCGCGATTTTGAACAATCCGGCCACGACATCAAAAAACTGATCCGCGACATTTTACTAAGCGAGGTTTACCAACTCGACTCCAAGCCAAGCGGCCGGAGCCGGCCGGAGCCGTCGGTTTTCGCCGTGGCACTGGAAAAGCCGCTGCACGCCGAGGTGTTATTCCGCTCGCTGTTGGTCGCAACAAGCCGTTGGCCAAGCGAATCCGACACAAAAGTCGACGCCGCAGCTTTTCGCAAACTGCTACTCTCGCAGTTTCCGGATCTGTTTCCGCGCGAGTACAACGCCTCCATCCAGCAGGCGATGTTTCTCTCCAACAACCCAATTGTGCGCGACATGCTACATCCGGACGGAGGCTCGCCGGGGTTAAACCTGCCTTCACTTTTACTCAATCTGCCCGGACAGTCGGAGCGGGTCTCGGTGGCGTTTGAGACAGTGTTCGGCAGGCCGCCATCGCGAGATGAAACGGCGATGTTTGAAGGCTATCTGGGCCGGCGCGACGATCGCCCGGCCAAGGGCATCGAGCAAATGTTGTGGGCGATGGTTTGCAGCCCGGAATTCTTGATGAACCACTGATGGAAAACAAATCTGGCCAAGCGCACGATCAATGCGGCAGCCCTGAACACGGGCTGCATCGGCGGCGTTTTCTCGAGGGACTGGGCGGTGGCGTGGGCGCCATCTCCGCCGCGAGTTGGGCAGGCCTTTTTTCCAACCCGGTGTTTGCCGAGCAAACCAAGCGCAAACAAAAGCGGTGCATCCTGCTTTGGCTCTGCGGTGGGCCCAGCCAATTCGAGAGCTGGGACCCCAAGCCGGGCCGAATCACCGGTGGACCGTTCAAGAGCATCCCCACCTCGCTGCCCGGCTATCACGTCAGTGAACTGATGCCGAACTGTGCCAAGATCATGCACAAACTCGCGGTGGTGCGCTCGATGAAGACTGACCTCGAGAACCACAACACCGCCATCGACCTACTGAACCGTGGCGACAAGCCGCGACCGCCGTTCGTGCGGCCCACGCTGGGCTCGGTGCTTGGCCAGCAACTGGGGCAGCTCGACAGCCCCATCCCCAATTTCATTCTGCTCGACCCCTGCCCGGAGGGGAATGAGTTCAAGGGTTTTAAGGCAGGCAACTGGGCCGGATGGCTGGGTGCCGAGTACGGCCCGGTTCGGCTGGGTGGCCAGTACAAGCTGCCGGACGTCAAGCGGCTGCCGGACATCACCACCACCGACCACGAAGAGCGCGAAGCACTGCGGCGTTTCATCGGCCGCAAGTACGAAAACGACCGCCTGAGCGCCGCGGCCTCTTCACAAAACGCGGCGTTCGCCAGAGTCAAGGGCTTGATGAGCTGCGCTGACCTGTTCGACCTAGAGCGGCTGCCGCAAAAAGATCGCGACCGTTACGGCCCGGGAACATTCGGACTGCACACGCTGCTGTCGCGGCACTTGGTCGAGAACGGTGCTCCGTTTGTGATGGTGGCCAACGGAATGCCTTGGGACAGCCACGTATTTCACAATGAGATTTACCAGATGGTAATCCCGGATTTGGACAACATCATTTACCAGCTCGTCACCGACCTCGAGGAGCGCGGCATGCTCGACGACACACTCGTGGTTGCGATGGGCGAGTTTGGCCGAACTCCAGGGATCAACCAGGCCCGGGGCCGGGATCACTACCCGAAGGCGTGGAGCATGATGATGACCGGTTGCGGCATCAAGCAGGGTGTCGTGGTTGGCGAAACTGACAAGGACGGCTACGAGGTCGCCAGCAAGTCTTACGACGAGCGCAACCTGTTCGCCACGATTTTCACCGCGCTGGGCCTCGATCCACACCGCGAATACGATCTCCCCGGTCTGCCAACTTTTCATTACGTGGAGGAAAAAGCGGCGCCGATCCGTGAGTTGCTTGCCTGAACCATGGCCGAGGAAAATAAACATCCCAAGGTGCTAGCTAAGCAGGCCAAGGAAGTCCGGCTGCCCACGTCGGCGTATGGCCTTGCCCTCTCGGACGACGACAACCTGTGCCATGTCACCGGCATGGACGGCGGAGTGCACGAAGTCGAGATTCAGTCCGGCAAAACCAAGCGCATCGGGGGCCACGACAGTTACGCCGCCTCGCTCGAGCGGCTGCCCGGCAGTCAAACGCTGATCTCCGCCGGGTACGATGGCCGCATCCTCTGGCACGACTTGGCCAAGCGCGAGGTTGTACGCGACATCAAGGCTCACGATTTTTGGAGCTGGCAGATGAAGGTTTCCGCCGATGGAACCAGACTGGCCAGCGTCACCGGCCGCTACGCCTGTGGCGGCTACAAATACGAACCGGCCCCCGAAGTTGAGCCGTCGGTGCGGGTTTACGACACAGCCACGGGCGAGCACTTGGCCAAGTTTCCGCACATTCCGCCTGTGCAATCATTGGCGTTCAGCCCGGACAACCGTTTTTTGGCCGCCGGCAACCTGATGGGTGAGATTCGCGTATGGGACTTGGCCAAGCGCAAGCAGGTCGCCAAGTGGACAACCGGCTCGTTCACCGGCTGGGGCATCATCAAGGGCCACTACTACACTGGCGGTATTTTTGACATGCGCTTTTCCGACGACAGCAACGAGCTGTTGGTCTGCGGCATGGGCTCCACGCGCGACCCCGCCGCCGGCAACGGAAAACAGCTTTGGCAGAGATTCGATTGGCGCGCCATCCCGGCCAAGAAGCTAGATGAAACTCACTCCGGCGAACACGGTGCCGGCCTGATGGAGACGCTCGACCAGCATCCCTCCGGCGAGTACTTCGTGATGGCGGGACGGTTGTTTAAGGGAAACTGGAACGTGGCTTTTTTTGACAGCAACAGCGGAAAACTGCTTCACTCCCTCGACAGTGGCATGCGCTGCACCAAGGCCCGGTTCAACGCTGCCGGTAACAAGCTATTCATTGCCGGCACCGTCAGCCAGGGCAACGACAAAAAGAAGATCAAACAATTTGGCCGACTCAAGGTCTTTAACCTCTCCTGAAAATGCACGAATACATCGAACGCGTCGTCGATCTGACCGACCCCAGTGAAACTGAACTTCTCAACATTTCGCCCGATGAGGCACGGCAGCGCATGCTTGGCGGCGCCCCGGAATCTGTCCGCAACTTTGATGGGTCGTTTGCACTCGTCGCAAAAAATGGCAAAGAAGTGAAGCTGGCACGGTCGCTCGATCGTCCGCTCCGGTACTTTCTCGCCAAGCAAATCGAGGGGCCCGCGCTCATCGTCGCCCATCGCATCGATGCCATCCGCCAATGGCTCGAGGAGCAAGGATTCGGCGACCAGTTTCATCCATACTACACTCGCATGGTGCCGGCGCATTATCTCGTCACCATCCAGCTCGTCGGCTGCCCGGATCCTGACCCGACCTACGAGCGTTTTTTCAATCCGGCGCGTAACAAGTACTCCACCGATCTCGACCCCATCGGCCACGACTACATCGCGGCACTAAAATCGGAGGTTCGCAAATGGGTCGAGCGCGTCCCGGAAAACGAGCCGATCGGCTGCTGTTTTTCCGGGGGCATCGACAGCGGCGCGGTGTTCCTCGCGACCTACTTGGTAATGCGCGAACTAGGCTGCGACCTTGGCCGACTTAAGGCGTTCACGCTTTCATTCGGCGATGGACCTGACCTTCAACAGTGCAAGAATTTCCTCGGTCAATTGAACATGGAAATGTTCCTCGAGCCAATCGACGCCTGCCTCGAGGACATCGACGTGGCAGAGACGATTCAAATCGTCGAAGACTACAAGATTCTCGACATCGAGTCCGCCTCCATGGCGGTCGCTCTCTGCCGCGGAATCCGCAAAAAATATCCAGCCTGGAAACACCTCATCGATGGTGATGGCGGCGATGAAAATCTGAAGGACTATCCCATTGAGGAAAACCCGGAGCTAACCATCCGCAGCGTGGTGAACAATCAGATGCTGTATCAGGAAGGCTGGGGTGTCGGCACCATCAAGCACTCACTCACCTACTCCGGCGGCTTGAGCCGGTCATACGCCCGCACTTACGCCCCGGGGCATCACTTTGGTTTCAAGGGCTTCAGCCCCTTCACCCGGCCGGATGTGGTCGAGGTCGCCGAGGGCATCCCGTTCATCGAGCTAACCAACTACGACGTCGACAAACTTTACGCCCTCAAGGGCGACATCGTCGCCCGTGGAATCAAATCAGTGCTCGGGTTCGAAATGCCGGTCTACGAAAAGCGGCGTTTCCAACACGGGGCCACCTCAGTCGATTCGCTTCGCGAAAACATCCCGTCTCGCGAAGGGAAACTGCGCCAAAAATTCCTGGAGCTTTATTCCTGAATCCCCCGATAGCACCGGGCTGGTTTACCCGGAGGAACCGGCTGCCCGAAGCCGGTGGATCCTCCAGCGACGCAGTGAAAAGAACCCACTCGATCCCACCCGACCTTACGCTTGGCTAATGGAAAAAGAGCGCTCCGCCGAGGGCCGACTTGTTGATGGGCTCACCATTTTCCTGACCAACAAGGAATGCCCGTGGCGATGCCTCATGTGCGACCTCTGGCAGAACACGCTGAACGAATCAGTACCTGCCGGTGCCGTCGTTGACCAGATCGACCACGCGCTTGGCCAAGCGGAGAAAGAATTGGGCAGCTTGGCCAAGCTCCATCAGGTTAAGCTATATAACGCCGGTAGTTTCTTTGACGAAAAAGCCATCCCCTCTTCCGAGGATAAAAAAATAGCCAAGCGCTTGGCCAAGTATGAACGTGTCATAGTTGAGTGCCACCCTGCATTGGTCGGGGAGCGCTGCCTGAGATTCAACGATACCATCCCAGGAAAGCTGGAAGTTGCGCTTGGCCTCGAGACCGTCCACCCGGAGGCCTTGGCCAAGCTCAACAAGAGAGTGTCTCTGGACGACTTCAGCGCCGCTGCTTCGCTGTTGGAAAAGAACCAAATTGACCTGCGCTCCTTTGTCCTGCTGCAGCCTCCTTTTGTGCTGGAAAATGAATCGGTGGAGTGGGCCAAGCGGTCAGTGGACTTTTCTATCGATTGCGGAGCCTCCGTTTCCTGCATTATCCCCACCCGCACCGGCAACGGCGCAATGGACACCTTGGCCAAGGCAGGAAAATTCCATGAACCCACGCTGGGCCAACTTGAGGATGCAATGGACGCCACCATCGGCAGCCCCAATCACAGGGTCTTCGCCGACCTTTGGGATCTCAAACGTTTTTCAAAGTGCCCAATTTGCTTTGATGCTCGCCGCTCAAGATTGGAGGAAATAAACAACTCTCAAGTCCCGCTCGATAAAATTGATTGTGCCTGCTGCCATTGACCGTCTTTGCATGCGGTCGTAGCTTTTTGGCGATGGAGAGTGATCATCCGGTAAATCAGCGACTTGAAACTTATCTCACCCAAACGCCCACCATTGGAGAGGAGGTTTACATCGCCAAATCAGCGGTGGTTTTCGGGGCGGTGACCCTCGGGGACCGAGCCAGTGTCTGGTACAACGCCGTGCTACGGGGTGACATCCACGAGATCACCGTTGGAGAAGGCACGAATATTCAGGACAATGCCGTCCTGCACATCGCGGACGAATTTGGGTGCCACTTGGGTAATTATGTGACCGTGGGGCATTCCGCAATCGTTCACGCCTGCCGGGTGGGCGACGAGACGTTGGTTGGCATGGGTGCAACCATCCTCGACGGGGCTTTGGTGGGCAACCAATGTATCATCGGGGCCAACGCCCTCGTGAAACAGGGCTACGAGATACCAGACGGCTCGATGGTGCTGGGTAGCCCGGCACGGGTTGTCCGCAAGCTTACGGAAGAGGAGAGGGCCAGCCTGAAGAACTGGGCGGACAAATACGTGGCCAACGCCGCCTACTGTCTTGAGCGCGGCATCAACGTCGGTGGGCCCATGGGCTACTGATTTTCTTTGCCCCGCCGCAATTCGTCACGCATGATGCCGGTCGCTAACGTGAGCGGGCCCATAGCTCAGTGGTTAGAGCAGGCGACTCATAATCGCTTGGTCGGGGGTTCAAGTCCCTCTGGGCCCACCACCCTTTCATGGCCTCTCCCCGCGGAAAATTGATATTCGATGACCGGTGTGGTTTCTGCCAGAAATCAATCCAACTACTCCGTCGCCTCGATTGGTTTGGAACCATTGAGTTCGTTCCGCTTGGCCAAGCTGCCGAGCTGATG
>WTHH01000486.1 GCA_011523195.1 Verrucomicrobiales bacterium | reverse complement strand
GTTGGTCGAGTTGCTTCAATCGCAAACAGGAGGGTGCAATGTGGATTAAACTGGACAAAGAACTGGCCCGGTATTTTTCGGGTGACACCGCCTTCAACGAATTGATGGCCTGCGAGGGGGAGAAATTTCGCCACATCAAAACCCGTCGGACACTGAAGTTCGAGCGCGGCGGAAAAAACTATTTCATCAAGATACACCGTTCCATCGGTTGGCGTGAGGTGTGGAAAAACTGGCTTGGCTTCAAGCGCCCCGTGACGAGCGCGCGGATGGAGTGGGAGGCGATCGACCGTCTGCAGGCGCTGGGGGTGCCAACGCTCAACGTGGTCGGGCGCGGCATCCGCGGCCAGGCTCCCGCACATGAGGAATCGTTCGTGGTCACCGAGGCGCTGGAGGGGATGGTTTCGCTGGAGCAGTTGACACAAAACTGGAGAAGCCTGCCGCCCAATCAACGACTGGCCCTTAAGCGCGAACTCATCCGGCAGGTGGCCACCATCGCCCGGACGATTCATCGGAACGGCTTGAATCATCGCGACTTTTATCTGTGCCACTTTCTGGTGAAGGATCGTGACTGGAATGAATGGCAACCGGCCGACTCGCTTATGTTGCACGTGATCGATCTGCACCGGATGCAGCATCGTCCCACCGTGTCGGAACGATGGTGGGTTAAGGATGTCGCCGGCGTGCTGTTTTCCGCGCTGGACTGCGATCTGACGCGCAACGACCTGCTGCGATTCTCGAAAATTTACTGGGAAGGTTCCGTGCGCCAATTGCTCGGGGAAAGACAGTGGGTCCTGCAGAAAATCTACCGCAAAGCGCGCAAGCTATACGCCTCCATTCACGACAGGCAGGCACCGGACCCGGTTGCGAACAGGTAGGCGAAGCGCGATGAAAACGAAGTGGGAACTGTTCGGCGGAGTAGATCGCTCGTTGATGGAGTCCCTGCTTCGCGACGAGGGCGAAGTCATCAAGCAGTCTCCCGCGAAGTCGGTGGCCCGCCACGAGATCGAAGGTGAGTCGTTTTACGTCAAGCGCTCCCGGCATTCGGTGTTTCCGTTGCGACCGCAGAAATATTGGTTCAAGGAATGCCCCGCCCGCTGGGAGTGGCGCGTTGCCGGTGCGATGCAGGCGCTTGGCATCCCGGTAGTGGAGCATTTGGCGTTTTGTGAAACGTGGTCACTCACCGGGTTGCAGGAAGACATCCTGATCACGCGCGGGTTTGACGGCCAACCGTTGCACTTGGTTGAAGGGGTGGACGCGCAGCGTGTTGTCGAGTTCGTGAATCGCTGCCACGAAAAGGGCATGGTTCATGGCGACCTACACCCGGCCAACATCCTGATCAACCCGACCACGGGAGAGTTGCGCCTGGCTGACTTGAAGGGTGTGCGGATCGAACAGCAACCAGATCGCGCAAAGCAGAACGAGGATCTGGCTTATCTCAACATCGATTTTCCCATGCCGCTGTCGCCGGAATTACTCCGGTTGAGTGACGTGATGCGCCGGAAAAAAATGGCTGTGCGCTCCCGGCGTTGCCTTAAAAACAACCGGGAGTTTGGCCCCCAAACCCACGGCTTGGCCAAGTGGTGGGTGCGAAAGCCAATGGCGAACTACGCGCTTGGCCAAGCGCTGGTAGCTCTCGACTCAGCGCTGGCCGGCGAGGCGTTGCTCAAGGCCGGACGCACTTCCACGGTTGGGCAGCGCGGCAACTTTGTGGTCAAGCGGTACAACTTCAAAAAACCGTTGAACCTGCTGAAGGATTTCTTTCGGCCAACCAAGGCCAGGCGCGCGTTTCAACTGGGCTACCACCTTGAGTTGGTCAACGTGCGGACGCCGGCCGTGATCGCCGTGGCCGAGCACCGTCCGCTTGGGCTCGCTCTGCGAAGTTATCTGGTCATGGAGAAAATTGAATCGGCGATCTCACTGGCTGAGGCAGCGCAAGATGATCCCCGTTTGGCCAAGCGCTTGGCCAAGTTGATCGGCCGGATGCACGCGGAGGGGTTCACCCACCGCGACCTCAAGTCTTCCAACGTGTTGGTGGATGGCCAAGGCGAGCCGTGGCTGATCGATCTCGATGGGCTCAGCTTCAGTGGCGATGTTTCCGCCCGGGCGGCGGTGTCGAACCTGAAACGCCTCGAGCGAGGATTGAGCGGGAAGCCGCTGGACACGGTCGCCAATCGGCTGCGCTTTTTTCGTGAGTACTGTCGGGTTACCGGCTTCCCCCCTTCGGTGCTGCGGGAATCGCAAGGTTGATTTTGTACTTGGTGAGTGATTGCCCTGTTTTAAGATTCGCGCTATGCAGGAAGGGATACCCACTCAATCGATTCCGGACCGCCTTGAGGTAATCGCGAATCTGGTCAGGGATCGGGAGGTGCTGGACTTGGGCGTGGTCGATGCGCGCTTGACCCGGGGGAGTGCGGAGAAGCGATTCGAGCGGGACGGGAAGATTCTCTTTTTCCGGCTCGCAGAGATCAACCCGAACATCGTCGGGCTGGATCTGGATGCGGAGGGGGTCGAGGTGCTCAAGCAGCGCGGTTACAACGCCGTCTGTGGCGATGTTCACGAGGTTGATCTCGGTCGCCAATTCGACACTATCATCGCCGGGGAAATCATTGAGCATTTGGACAACCCCGGCCAGTTCCTCTGCAATATGCACCGCCATCTTAAGCCGGGCGGCAGGCTGGTGGTCAGTACGCCGAATCCATTTTACGCCAAGCAACGGGGCAAGATTTGGCGCCGCCGTCTTCCGCAGGTGCACGAGGAGCACACCTGCTGGTTTGATCCCATCACGCTGAACCATCTGCTGAATCGTTCCGGCTTTCGGACGCTGGAGTCTTATTGGATAAATCCGCCGGGGCAGTTTTTCAAAACGTGGCCCAGCCGGTTGCGCAGCTATTTCTCCCACTCTTTTATGCAGGTAGCCACACAGAGCTAGGACTGATCAGCGGGCTTTTGCGGCAACGAAATTCTCGATCAACTCGCAGGCTTTGTCGTGACACGAATAGAGGTCTTCCTCCGCGGCGTATTTTAATCCGTTTGCGCTCCACTGCTTGAGGTCGGTCGAGTCAGCCGTCTCCTGCAGCAGTTGGTTGAATTGAGTCTGGGAAAACGGCGACGGCACAAGCCAGCCGGCATTGGCCCGCTCGATGTGAAAAGCGTACCCGCAGACGTCGCTCACCAACAGAGGCAGGCCGTTGGCCAGCGCCTCGAGTAAAACCGTGCCGGTGTTTTCGTTGCGGGCGGGGTGAACGAGCAGATCGGCGGCGAGCATCCACTCGGGAACATCCGCTCGGCCACCAAGCATGTGCAGGCGATCCCCGACACCAAGCGACTTGGCCAGGCGCTGGTAGCTTTCCGGTTTACCGTGGCCGACCACGACGAGTTGTGCCTCGTTGCCTTCGGTCGACTGCAGTTTGGCCAAGCCCTCGATGGCACGATCCACACCCTTGGTTCGAAACCCGGACCCGACCATCAGCAGCAGGGTGGTGTCGGCCGCTTGGCCAAGCTCGGCGCGCTTGGCCAAGCGGGCACGCTCCCGATCCGATTCACTGATCTTAAGACGGTCGATGTTTGGCGGCAGCAGGTGAAAGCGCTCCGGTTCCGTTCCGTAAATCTCACGATACAATGGCACCTCGCGGTCGGTGATCAGCAGGATTTGCGTTCGACTGCCTTTCGCAAAAACGGCCTCCTCCCACTTTCGATA
>WTHH01000201.1 GCA_011523195.1 Verrucomicrobiales bacterium | reverse complement strand
GGCACGGACGTTCCCGCTGTTCGAGGCGGGCGGCATGCTGCCGTTGGTCGCCTGGGTGGGCGCGGTCACCGCACTCGTCGCGGCGTTCATTGCACTTGGCCAATACGACCTCAAGCGCATCCTCGCCTACTCCACCGTCAGCCAGCTTGGCTTGATGATGGTCGGAATCGGTGTCGCCGGCGTTTCGGTGGGCATGTTTCATCTTTTGACGCACGCCTTTTTCAAGGCGTTGTTGTTCCTCGGGGCCGGCTCGATCATCCATGGCTGCCATGAAGAACAGGACATCCGAAAGATGGGCGGCTTGGCCAAGCCGATGCCGCGCACCACGTTCGCCTACCTTTGCGGCACTCTTGCGCTGATCGCGTTTCCTTTTACGAGCGGCTTTTTCAGCAAGGACGAAATCCTCGCCGGAGCCTGGGCAAACAATCAACCGGTATTCTGGGTCGCGGCCCTCGCCTCGTTGCTGACGGCGGTCTACATGACGCGCCAATGCATGTACGTTTTCCCCGGCGCGCATCGCGGCGAACACGCCCCGCACGAAAGCCCGAAAATCATGACGGTGCCGCTGTTGATCCTGTCTGTGTTTGCGCTTGGCCTCGGCGCCTTGGCCAGGGGAAGCCTGCTGGACAAGCTACCGCCGGGCAATGCGGTCAAGCACGAAACCATCGTTATCGCCGTCAGCATCGCCGTTGCGCTTGGCGGCATCGCGCTTGGCTTCCTGATTTATCGCGGACGCGCGCTTGGCCAAGAGGCGGACCCGCTGGCGCTCAAGCCCTTCGAGCGCAAGTTTTGGTTTGATGAGATTTACGAGGCCACCGTTGGCCGGCTTTGGACGCTGTTCACTATCATCAGTGAGCAACTCAACGCGCTGTTGTTATTCATCCGCGACCTTGCCGTGGAAGTCGCTTCCCGAATCGGCACCGGTTTTGCCATCGGGGGCGACCGCAAGTTGATCGACTCGCTGGCCTTCGACGGAATGTGCGCACGCCTCCGCTGCGCAGGTCGAACCGTCACCCGGCCGCAAAACGGATTCCTCCCCGGTTACCTCCGGTTGATCGCGCTGGGCGCGGTCCTGCTCACGGCACTGGTACTTTGGGCCCAATGATCACCGCACTGACATTGGCCCCGCTGGTGGCCGCCATCCTGATCCTCGCGATGCCCGCGCAGCGTGCGCGTGTTATGGCGATGGCCGGGGCTCTGGTGTCATTCGCTTTAACCGCTTGGCTCCTTTTGCAGTTCGACGGAAAACTGACGGAGATAAAAGTCTCATGGATCGAAGACCTTGGCATTGACTACCACGTCGGCCTCGATGGCACGAACGCGCTCGTGTTGTTCCTCGCCGCGCTGCTCGCGCCGATCGTGGTTTGGATTTCATGGGGCCACAGTGATCGACCCAAGACATACTTCGCTCTGTTGAGCCTGCAGTTCACCGGACTATTCGGCACCTTCACCGCCCTGAATTTTTTCCACTGGTTCATCTACTGGGAACTCGCGCTCGTGCCGGCGTTCTTCCTCATCAAGCTCTTCGGCAAAAGCGAGGATCGCCACAAGGCTGCCATTAACTTTGTCCTCTTCACGGTGCTTGGCAGCGTGGCGATGCTGCTTGGTTTTCTTTTCCTTTATCAGGCAACCGATTCGTTCAACTTCATCAAATTACCCGGGGTGATTGAGGAGAAAAATGTCAAGGTGAGTTCGCTGATCTTCGTGGCCATACTTGCCGGCCTTTGGGTAAAAGTACCCCTCGCACCACTGCACATTTGGCAGGCTCCAGTCTATGCCGCCGCTCCCACCCCGGTGGTCATCCTGCTGACCGGCGTGATGTCCAAGATGGGCGTGTACGGTTTCCTCCGGTTGATCGTCCCGATTTTCCCCGACCAACTATCGCAACACGCCGACATGCTGCTTGGCTTCGCGTTGCTGACGATTCTTTGGGGAGCCTTCCTTGCGCTGCGACAGACCGATCTCAAAAAGTTGCTGGCGTTTTCGTCGCTCAACCACGTGGCCTACTGTGTACTGGGCATTGGCGCGCTTGGCGTGGCCACGACCGGCCTCAAACTTGAGGATGCCCACGAACTGGCGAGGCAGGGTGTCATCCTGCAGATGTTCGCTCACGGCCTCTCCGCTGCCGGGTTGTTTTACCTCGTTGGCCTGCTCGAGCAACGGGCAGGGCATCGCGACCGTGACGGTTTTGGTGGACTCTGCTCGGTCACACCCCGGTTCGCCGCGATGTTTTATATCCTGACATTTTGCTCGCTTGGCTTGCCGTTCCTCGCCGGGTTCGCGGCGGAGTTTCTGATTTTCAGCGGCAGCTTTGCTGTTGCCCCAAAGGTGACCGCGGTGGCCACGCTTGGCCTGTTGGCCACGGCAGTTTTTTTGCTGACCATGCTTCAGCGCGTGTTCACCGGCCCGGTCAATGAACAACATCAATCCATGCCGGACCTGACCCGGAACGAAATTCTGATTTTGACCCCGATCCTGATCCTAGTTTTCTGGGCCGGTATTTACCCCAAGACCTGGCTGGCGTTCAGCCAAACGATGCCCTGACATGACCGCACTGCTCACTGTCATCTTGAGTTTCCTCGGCGCGCTGGTCTGCGGACTCATGCCGGCGAGTGCTCACCAGCGGATCCGCTGGGTGGCACTGGCCACGGCGGCGGCTGGATTTGCCGTGTCGATGGTTTGTTATTTCAATCTCACCGGTGGCGAGATCGCCGACAAAAAAAACTTTGATTGGATTCCCACATTAGGCATCTCCTTCATCACCGGATACGACGGGATCAGCCTGCCCCTGTTGCTCGTCACCGGATTGGTCGCCATTTGCGGTGTGCTTTTCAGTTGGACGCTCGAAGACCGGGCCAACCAGTTTTACGCCTACTACTTCGCGCTGATCGGTGGGGTGTACGGCGTGTTCCTGTCGCTCGATTTGTTCCTGCTGTTTGTCTTTTACGAAATCGCAGTGGTGCCCAAGTATTTCCTCATCGCAATCTGGGGTGGAGTCACGCGGCAGTTCGCGGCGATGAAACTGGTGCTGTACTCCTTTGGCGGCAGCGCGCTGGTTTTGCTCGGGATGATCGCCCTGTTTTTCCTGACGAAAGACACCAGCGGCGGTGAAGCGGTCAGGTCATTCAGCCTGATCAAATTGCAGGAGGGGCAAGTTGCCGAGGAGGCGCAGACTTGGATTTTCCCGCTGCTCTTTCTCGGCTTTGCAATTTTGGCTGGCATGTGGCCGTTCCACACTTGGGCACCGACGGGTCACGTTGCCGCGCCCACAGCGACCTCCATGCTGCTGGCTGGCGTGGTAATGAAACTGGGCGCCTACGGTTGTTTGCGAGTGGCTATCGGTTTGCTGCCGCAGGGGGCTCAGGAATGGGCCACGTGCATCGCCATCTTTGCCATCATCAACATCGTGTACGGCGCGTTCGTCGCACTCAAGCAGGACGACTTCAAGTTCGTGATCGGCTACTCCAGCGTCAGCCACATGGGCTTCGTGCTCCTAGGGTTGGCGACGCTGAACGAGATCGGCACAACCGGTGCCGTGCTCCAGATGTTTTCCCACGGCGTGATCGGCGCCCTGCTCTTCGCGATGGTCGGCAAAGTAATCTACACGCGCACCAAGACACGCATGCTCGACGATTTACACCGGCTGATCGATCGCATGCCGGGTATCGCCTGGCTGTTCGTCGCCGCCGGCCTAGCCT
>WTHH01000390.1 GCA_011523195.1 Verrucomicrobiales bacterium | reverse complement strand
CTTGAGGCCGTCGTCGTCCGCGTAGCCGAAGTCGGTTTCGCCGTCGCGGTCGATGTCGGCCGCGGCCAACTGGCTAATGGCGCCGGTCACTGCGTCGTTGCCAAGTGCAGCGGTGCCTTCCTCAAACCCGGCGCTGCCTTGATTGCGAAACGCTTCTAGCCCCTGGCCAAGCGCGAAGATTTCCCGCCAGCCGTCGTTGTCGTAATCGGTGAGCAGCAGGTCGGCAGCGCCCGGCTTGGCCAAGCCCAGCGTCTGCGCTTCCTCCAGTCCGTTGAATTGAACTGTGACCTTTCGATTGGCCAGCGTGACGAGGTCGATGCGCAGGTCGTTGTTCAGATCGCCGGTGGCCACGGCCTGTACGGCAGTTTTTGTTGGCAGAGTGTTGGTCGGGGAATGGACGGCGCCACGTTGTTTTTGCAGGTACACCGGCGGCTCACTTTTCCGGGGGATGATGATGTCGAGCATGTCGTCGTTGTTCCAGTCGTCCGCCACCAGCTTGAGGGCGCCGGAGACTTGAGTCGGGATGCCGGAGGTCTTGCTGATATCCTTGAAATACAGGCTGCCGAGATTGCGAAATACTTTCAGCCCCTCGTCCTCGGGCTGGATCGCGAGCAGATCAAGTTTGCCAGTGAAATCGATGTCCGCGATCAACGCATCGACTGCCTTAAGGGAGGAGAGCCGCGAGAAGCGGGACATGTCGCGCGCAAGGCCGTTGGTGGCGAATCGATAGGCGTGCGAGCCTTGATCGCCGATCATTAGCACGTCGTCGAAGCGGTCGTTGTTCAGGTCGGCGACGAGGCACTTTGTGTAGTTGGCATTAGTCAGCGCCGGGAACTCCATGCCGAAGGCGGCAAAAATGCCGTTTGTGTTGGCGAGCGTGCGAAAGGTGTTTGTGCTTGTGCGCACGAACAGGCTGTTAATGCCGTTGTGGTTGAAATCGATCACGCCGAATGGCCCGGCGTACTTGGCTGCGTTACCGGCGAATGCCTTTGCCGTGTCATCGACGAACTTCACGGTGATCCCCGTGGCGGAGGGTTGATCGAGCTTGAACGGGATTTTGACCTCGGTGTAGACGCACGTCTCCCAGGCGGCCTGGTCATCCGGCATCTGTTTGCCGGCGATGCGTTGCTGGTGCAGTTCGAGTGCGGTTTTGGCTTCGTCGGGTCGGCCGGCCTGCATGAGCGCCTGGCTCCAGGTGTAGGCGGCGCCAAGGTGTTCCTCCTCGTACGTCGCCACCTCCTCGAGATAAAGTGCGGCGTCCTCGAAGTTGCCCACCGCCAGCTTGGATTTGCCGAGCAGATACCCTACCGCGCCAACAGTGTTGTCGATGTCGTAAGCCTGTTGCAGCGCCTTAATGGCGTTGGTCGTCTGGTTAAGCCGCAAGCGAGCGCAGCCGATGAGGAAATGCCCGGCCCCGATGTTGTTGTCGATAGCCAGCGCCTCGCCGGCGTACTTGATGACCTCCGCAGGTTGGTTTGCCAAGCGGTGTGCGTTTGCCAGATTGAGCAGCAGGTCGGTCTCGGTGGGCTTGTGCTGTAGCGCCTGCGAGAAGGCGTCGATGGCCTTTTGGGCCTCGCCGGAATCGTAGTAGGTCTTGCCGGCGTTGAGCAATCGGTCAAAGTCGGCGTCACTTTTGCCCGGGGAGATGGTGAACCACGTGAAGATCACCGGGGCCAACACCACCACCACGAGGAGCAACAGGTACTTCGCGTTGGAGGGCGCCTGGCCCGATCCGTAATCTGCAGTCATGGCCGAGATAATAGCGGTCGTTCCCACCTTGACCAAGGGGAAACCCGTCCCTAGTTTCCCCAAAGTCTGTCATGAAAACGAATCCAAGTCGCACGGAATCTTGCTTGGCCAAGGGCTTCACGCTGATCGAGTTGCTGGTGGTGATCGCGATCATTGCCATCCTGGCCGGGCTTCTGCTGCCGGCGTTGGCCAAGGCGAAGGCCAAGGCCGGGCAGTCCTCCTGCTTGAACAATTGCAAGCAGATGGGTCTGGCCGTGACGATGTACATCCCGGACTACGACGACCGAATCCCGCTCTGCCGGAACTGGGGCAAGGCATGGGGTGGGGATCATGCCCTGCGGAGCGATCAGGTCTGGATGCCTCAACTGCTGGAGCCTTACATCGGGAAAAACTCCGGTGCGCCCGACCCGAAAAACCACAATAAATCAAAAACGCCTCAATCGGTTTTTGCCTGTCCGGTGGCGATGAAGACGAGAGACAAAAACATGTCCATCCGGTTTCGCAACAACGACAATGTCACCTACGTCTGGAATCACATTTATCTCAACAAAAGCCGGAATAGCTACGAGCTTCGGCGACCGGTGAGCGGCCGCAAGTCCGGGGAATGCGTGAACCCGACCCTGTCAGTCCTGACATGGGAGATGCCGTACTGGGACTACAAGCAGATGCCGCACGACCGGGGCATCGTCCTGACTTACGTCGACGGCCACGCCGCCCGTATGGACGGTTCACCCAAGGAACACGACTGGTGGGCCTACCACAGCCGCGACGGCTGGGAAGAGGGGGAATACACCTGCGGCAACGCGCACTAGTCGCGCGGCGGGAGCTTCTTGTCGACGGGTACCTTGTTGAGCTGCGCGAAATGCGGCAGTCCGTTATCGGTCGGCAAGTTTGCGTCACCCTCGATCAACGGAGCGACATAGTCGATAAACTGCTGGTTCGGCAGCCAGCCGTCCTCGCTGATCCAGTCGTCCGGGATGGTGCGCTCTACCAGCGCAATGTCGCCCAGCGTGTGCAGGCCGGTGGTGAACTCGTACGGTTTTTTTGAGGCACGCTCGAGCGTGACCATGAACCCGCTCTTGCCCTCGACGGCGGCCTTGACGGCAGCGACTCCGCAGGCGACCGCCTCGTCGATATCCGTCTGGCTGGCGTAGTGGGCGGCACATCGCTGGGCGTAGCCTAGCTTCACCGTGCGAGTCTTGAGATTCAGTTTGCCATGGACGACCTCGGCCAACGTCTCCGCTGCACCGGATAAAACCGGGTGACCGAAGGAATCAAGCCGGGTTTTGTCCGCCCCAATTTCATGCCCTTCGGCGTCCTTCACCCCCTCGCCCACAACCACGATGCAGTAGCCAAGCCGGTCCGTGGTCTCCTTGACCTTGGCAAGGAATGCCTCCTCGTTCAGGTGAATTTCAGGAAGCAGGATAATGTGTGGCGCGTTGTCCTCTTTGCCCTCTTTGGCGAGAACTGTGCCAGCAGCGATCCAGCCAGCAGCGCGTCCCATCACCTCGATAATAAAACAGGCCCCGTCATCGGTAGCCATTGAGGATGCGTCGCATGCGATCTCCATCACCGTGGTGGCGTTGTACTTTACCACGCTGCCGTAGCCGGGTGTGTGGTCGGTGTGCGGTAGGTCGTTGTCGATCGTCTTGGGCACGCCGATGCAGCGCAACTCGTAGCCGCGTTTTTGTGCCTCGAGATGCACCTTGTTGTTGGTGTCCTGCGAGTCGTTGCCGCCGGCATAAAAAAAGTAGCGGATGTTGTGCGCCTCGAACACCTCGAACAACCGGTCCATGTCCTTCGCCGCCTGCTCGGGGTTTTTTTGAAATTGAACCTTGTAGCGGCAGGTGCCCAGCGCGGCGCCGGGTGTGTGCTTAAGTTCCTCGATCGAGCGGGCCTTTTCCTCGTTCAGGTCGATCAGGTTTTCGTGGAGGATGCCATAAATACCATTCAGA
>WTHH01000165.1 GCA_011523195.1 Verrucomicrobiales bacterium | reverse complement strand
ATCCTCGGCTGCGGCCAGCACGTCTTCCTTGAGAATGCGCCCGCCCTTGCCGGAGCCGGTGACGGAGCCCAAATCGATCCCGAGTTCCTCGGCGTGCACCTTGGCCGACGGAGTCGTCAGGACTTCCGTCGCTTGGCCAAGCGGCTTGTCCTCGGCGGGGGCGGGTGGCTCGACGGGAGCGGGAGTCTCCGCTTGGCAAAGCGCGGCTTCTCTCCCCGTGGCGGCCGGTTTGTCGCTCTTAGACGGGGCTTCGCCGGCTTCGTCGATGGATGCCAGCACGCCGCCGATCGGGAGTTCGTCCCCGATGTTGGCCTGGGTGGTGATCACTCCGGCCACCTCGGTCGGTATTTCCTGCGAAGCCTTGTCGGTCTCGATTTCGCAGATGATGTCCCCCGCGTTGCAGTAGTCGCCGGTGTTCTTTTTCCAGTCGGCCACGTAGACGGACTTGATGGATTCGCCGACGGCGGGGACTTTGATTTGAGTGGGCATGAAATTGTTTTACAGGGTGAAGGCTTCCTCGATGAGCTTGGTCTGCTCGAGCAGGTGGATGGCGCGTGAACCGGTGGCCGGGCTGGCCGAGGCGTCGCGACCTGCATAGATGATCTCCTGCCCAAGCAGTTTGCGGAGGCGGAGTTCCATGAAAAACCAGGCGCCCATGTTTTCCGATTCCTCCTGACACCAGACGAACTGGCTCGCATCGGGATGGTGCCGAAGCGCCTCGCGCAGCCGCGCCTCGTGTAGCGGGTAGTGCTGCTCGATGCGGATGATCGCGGCATCGTCGATGTTGTTTTGCTCCCGGTACTCCTCGAGGTCGTAGTAGACCTTGCCGGTGCAGAAGATGACGCGCTTGGCCGAGGCGTTTTCCTTTGTGTCCGGGATGATCTCCCGAAACTCGCCTTCGCTGAGATCCTCGAGCGACGAGGTGCAGCGCGGGTCACGGAGCAGACTCTTGGGCGTCATTATGACGAGCGGCTTGTTGAACGGCCGGTAAACCTGCCGTCGCAATGCGTGGAAAAGGTTGGCCGGGGTGGTGAAGTTGCCGACCTGGATATTGTCCTCGGCACACGCCTGCAGGAAGCGCTCCAGCCGGCCGCTCGAGTGTTCCGGTCCCTGTCCCTCATAGCCGTGAGGCAGCAGCAGCACGATGTTGGAGGTCTCGTTCCACTTGCTCTCGGAGGAGGCGATAAACTGGTCGATGATCACCTGCGCGCCGTTGGCGAAGTCGCCAAACTGCGCCTCCCACAGCAGCAGCATGTTGGGGTAGTCCAGCGAGTAGCCGAATTCGAAACCCAGCACCGCGGCCTCGGTCAGCGGGCTATTGTAGATGCGGAAATCGGCCTGCTGCGGCGCGAGTTTGCGGAGCGGCAGATAGCGGCGGCGAGTGCCCGCCTCGTAGTACACCGCATGCCGGTGGCTGAACGTGCCGCGTCGGACGTCCTGCCCGGAGAGGCGCACCGGGATGTCCTCGGTCAAAAGTGTGCCGAAGGCCAGCGCCTCGGCCATGCCCCAGTCGAGCGGCCGTTCGCCCTGGACCATCTCGCGGCGCTGCTTGATCAGGCGTTGAATCTTCGGATTGAGCGCGAACTCATCCGGTTCGGATGTCAGCGGCATGCCCACTTCGCGAAGCCGCTCGAGGGTGACTGCGGTGTTAGCCGGATCGAGCATCTCCGGCGTCGAGAGCTGAGGCCGGATGGCCGGCTTTAGCTTTTGCGTCTCGCTTCGGGACTCGTTGCGTGCGCACTCGAGTGCGGTGCGGAATGAGTTTCGGAACGACTGGGCCTCCTCGTGGTCAATTACGTTCTCCTCGATCAATGACTTAAGAAACACCTCGCTGACCAGCGGCTGCTTGGCGATGGCGGCGTAGAGGCGCGGCTGTGTGAAGCTCGGCTCGTCGCCCTCGTTGTGGCCGTGTTTGCGGTAGCAGACGATGTCCACCACCACGTCCCGGCCAAACTGTTGCCGGAAATCCAGCGCCATCTCGATACAGTGCACCGCGGCCACCGGGTCGTTGCCGTTCACGTGAAAAATCGGCACATCCAGCATCTTCGCCGTGGCAGTACAGTAAAGCGTGGATCGCGCGTCGTGCGGCAGCGTGGTAAACCCGATCTGGTTGTTGACCACGATGTGCACCGTGCCACCGGTCTTGTAGCCGTCGAGCTGCGACATGTTGAATGTCTCCGCCACAATGCCCTGCCCGATGAAAGCGCCGTCGCCGTGGATCACCACCGGCAATACCTTTTTCCGCTCCTCCGAGTCATTGACCAGGCGCTGAAAGGCACGCGCCTTGCCCTGCACCACCGGCGTCACCGCTTCGAGGTGGCTGGGGTTTGGGGCGAGGTTGATGCTCACCTTGCCGCCGTCGACCGTGGTGCGGGTGTTCTCAAAACCGAGGTGATACTTCACGTCACCGTCACCGTGGGCGACCTGCTGCACGTAGTTGTCGCTGAATTCGTCGAACAAGAACTTATAGTCCTTGCCGAGGATATTGGCCAACACGTTGAGCCGACCGCGGTGAGCCATGCCCATCGCGATCTTAAACACCCCTCGGCTCGGCGATGCCTGAATGATGGCATCGAGCACCGGGATCAGGGTCTCGCCGCCCTCGAGCGAAAACCGCTTTTGGCCGACGTAACTGGTGTGCAGGAATTTCTCGAACTGCTCGGCGTCCATCAGGCTCTTGAGGATGCGCCGTTTTTTTTCGCCTAAATAATTCGGCCGATTGAGCGACGACTCCATCCGGTCACGCAGCCAACGTCGAATCTCGAAATTCTGGATGTGCATGTACTGCACACCAACTGTGCGGCAGTAAGTGTCCTGCAGAATTTGCAGGATTTCGCGCAGCGTTTTCTGGCCACCCCCACCGGCGGTGCCGGCGTTGAACTCCTGATCGAGATCCGCATCGGTGAACTTGAAATTGTGCAGATCCAGCTCCGGTAGCTCTTTTTTGTTGAAGCCCAGCGGATCAATGTTCGCGATGTAGTGCCCCAGCATCCGGTAGGCGAACAGCAGGTTCGAGAGGCGTCCCTGCCGCATCGGATCCACCGCCGGAAGTGCTGCAGTCGGCTCTGCTGCGGGGATCACCGGTGCGGCGATCCCGTTGCCCTCGCTGCTGCCATTGAGTCCCTCACGGTCCGGCTCAAGCTGTGTCCCCAGTTCAAACCCCTCGAAGAACGCACGCCAAGTGGCGTCCACGCTAGACGGGTTCACTCGCCACTGCTCGTATTGCTCCTCGAGCAGGTGGGCGTTTTCCGCATGGCCAATCTGGCCGCGAGGTTTTTGACGTTCCTCGTTGGAAAGGCCGGGGACACCCCCGTCGCCCATCTCCGTTTTCATGCGGGTCAGTCTAGGGGCGACCGGTCAGTTCGCCAATATGAATCGGATATTGTTTGAAGAAAACACGGGACTCGCTTCAGCAGGCCGGGGGCGGTTAAATGCCGGCACGCGTTGAACCTGACCCGAACACAGACACCCTCCCGCTTGGCCAAGCGCCTGGCCAAGGCGGCTGTGGTTGCGCTTTGCTTCTGCCTCGCCTGGCCGACCGCCACTGCGGCGGAGGCAGCGGCTTCGCCCTTGGCCAAGCGCGCGATGCATCTGCTCCGCGACCACTGTGTCAGCTGTCATAACCCGGACAAAACCAAGGGCGACCTCGATCTCACAAAGCGACAAACAACGCTGGCTGGTGGCAGTGATGGTCCGGCCTTCGTC
>WTHH01000029.1 GCA_011523195.1 Verrucomicrobiales bacterium | reverse complement strand
TCGCCGAGGAGCTGTATGCCAAGGCCAACGGCGGGGACAGCTCCATCGCCTACCGAGCCTGGCCGAGCTACAGCGAGGAGTATCTCGTGGAGACCTCGGTTGAGATGGTCGTGCAGGTCAACGGCAAGGTGCGTGATCGGCTGCAGATTCCGATCGACATGGACAAGGCCGACATTGAACGGCTCGCGCTGGACAGCGAAAATGTGCAACGCCACACCGAGGGCAAGACGGTCAAAAAAGTGATCGTCATTCCGAAAAAACTGATCAACATCGTGGCGGTTTGAAGCGGCTGAAGCCCATACCCGTCCGGGAGTTGCTTACGCGGCAGGAGCAGAAAATGATCGCGACCGTGGCACTGCTTTTGCTTTTCGGTTGGGGAGTGAAACATACATCAAGCCACCCATGGACAACCCGGCCCCGGCATTGAAGGACTAGGATGCAGGCTTTCGACTACGACGAGGTGCTGGACATGATTCTGGCCAAGGACGACCGATACCACCGGGATGCATACTACTTTGTCCGCGAGGGGCTGGATTTTACCCAGCAAAAACTCACCAAGGCCGCCGGGGCCAAGGAGCCGCGGCACGTCAGCGGTCGGGAATTGATGGACGGGATGCGCCGTTATGCGCTCGAGAACTACGGACCGATGGCCAAGACGCTGCTAAATGAGTGGGGCGTGACCTCCACGGAGGATTTTGGGGAGATCGTTTTCAACCTCGTTGAGAACAATCTGTTGGCCAAGACGGAGGAGGATTCGAGGGAGGATTTCGGAAACGGCTTCGACTTCGACGAGGCGTTCATTGCGCCCTATCAACCGGCCAAGCCAGACGCGGCGGAGCCGCCCAAGCCCAAGGCCAGGCGGAAGCAATAAAACCAAGCGGTTGGCCAAGCGCTAATAGCCGCCTGGCGAAATATAACGTTCGAGTTGCTCGATGATGTTGTCCTTCTCGTTGACCGTGAGGATGAGTAGGTCGGTCGAGGTTATCACGCCTACCACCTTCCCTTTTTCGACTACCGGCAGATGACGCACCCGGTGTTTACCCATGATGTCCATGCATTTCTCGATGCCGGCATCGGAGTCCACCTGCGCGATCTTCTTCGTCATGATCAGGGATACCTTGGTGGTATTGGAGGAACGATTCTTGAGCACGACCTTTCGCGTATAGTCGCGCTCGGAGATGATGCCCACCAGTTTCTCCGACTTGTCGATCACCATCAGCGCGCCGACCTTGAACGAGTCCATCGCCTTGATGGCGTCGAAGACGGTGTCATCGGGAGAGATCGAGCGAACGATCCCGTCACAATCCTTCAATACTTCTCTTGCGTTCAAGAGGGTTTAGGCCTTTATTTGAATAATAATAGACCCAAGTCATTAAAAGTCCAGAGCCGATTTGGTGGGGGAATTCCCCAGCTGATTGCCGTCCGATCAACCCGTCATTTCGCCTTTTACAAAAGCCCGCTCAGTGGAGAACATCCCTGCGTCTCGTCGGATCGCCATGAGTGCCGAGGTTTTTGTCAGTTACGCCCGTGTGGATCGGGGCGCGGGTTCTGCCTTGTGGAGCGGATGCGCTCTGCCGGGGTAAGGGTGTGGATTGACGAGGGCGGTATCCACGGCGCCAGCCTTTGGGGGCAGGAAATAGTAGACGCAATCGAGTCTGCCAAGGTCATGGTGCTGATGCTCTCCGTCGCCTTCGAGATGGACTTCCGCCATCGAATATGCACCGCCGGTGTCTTTGCCCGAAACCTTGTGAATGATTTTGTGGCCGGTAACCAGAACCACCTTGCCCTCGTCGGGTATTCAAGATGAATACCGTTTTCGTCGGTTGCCATGAATCCTTTGGTGAACGGCAGACAGCCTAAAAGCCAAGGAGGTGCGCGTATAGAATCTTATCGAACCAATCCAGGCGCTTCGGTGATGGCGCAGGATTGTTCCTCTCGGGTCTCGAGGTTTTTTATGGTGGCTTGGTTGTCGCCCTGCAGGGTGATGAGCCACTTCGCCTTCAACTCGAGGGCGCGCTTGAATTGTTTGTCAGGTTTGGCCTTGAGCAGGGGATACTCGGTGGTTAGGCCGGCCTGGCGGAGTTGTTGCACGAGGCCAAGCGAGGCGTCGCGGAGGGTTTCGTCGGTGATCTGCACGAAGGCGTCCAGCGCTTGGCCAAGCGGCGGAACAAGCCCGCGATCCTTGAGCAGTTCGGCCAGCACAACGTCGCCCATGCCGAAGCCAAGCGCGGGCAGTTCGGTTTTGCCGCCGGAGACGAGTTTGACGAGGTGGTCATAGCGGCCACCGCCGGCGATTGCCCGGAATTTGCCGCGCTTGTCGAACGCCTCGTACACCGGCCCGGTGTAGTAAGCCAAGCCGCGGATGATGCGGTAGTCGACCTTGATGAAGTCTCCCAAGCCACGGGCCTTGATGTTGCCGATGATGGCGGAAAGTTCGTCGGTTGGTTGGCCGCCCTCGATGAAGTGGTTCACCTGGTCGTACGAAAAACCAAGCTTGGCCAGTTTCTCGCCGGAGACGGCCGGATCTTCGCGCTCCAGTTTGTCGACGATCTGGTAAAAGTCGTATGCGTCCGATTCCTTGCCGCCGCCGTTTTCAAAGAACTCCTGCCAGGCGCGTCGGCTGCTGAGCCGGATGACAAAGTCGTCTATACTGAGCTTGAGGTCGCGGAGGGTGTCGATCAGCAGCGCGATCAACTCGGCGTCTGCGGCCAGGTTTTCCTCGCCGAGGATGTCAGCGTTGAGCTGGAAATGCTCGCGGAGCCGCCCCTTCTGCTGGCGCTCGTAGCGAAACAGTTGCGGGATGGAAAACCACTTGATCGGTTTTTTGTAGTTGCGCGTATGCGCGGCGGCCATCCGGGCGAGGGTTGGGGTCATCTCCGGCCGGAGGGAGACGTTGCGGTCGCCCTTGTCGGCGAAGTTGTAAAGCTGGCTGACGATTTCGTCGCCGCTTTTTTTCGTGTACAGGTCGAGTTCCTCGATGGGCGGGCCGTCGTATTCGCGGAAGCCGTATCGCTCGGCGGTGCCGCGCCAGGTGTCGAAGATGTGGCGGCGTAGATCGAGACTCCACGAATCCGGGGTGGGAACCGGTTCAGGGTAAAAGTCGCGAAATCCGGGGAGTCCTTTCATGGGTCAACGGGCCGCTTGGCGAAGCGTGGGGAGTTTGAAGTTTTCAGTTTCAATATTTAAGACGGGGTCGCTGTGCTTCGCGATGGTCACTTCGGTTGGCTGGCGGCGAGCATGTCGCGTACGTCCACCGCGTCCATGCCGGCGGCGAGGATGGCTTTCATGCCCATGTCGGCGTCTTCATACGCCCGGCATTTCTCTGGAGCAACGTTGATTCTTTGGGCCGCCTCGAGAAACGTATCCGGCGCTGGCTTGGGTTTTTCGACATCCTCGCTGGTGACGATGGCATCGAAGTAATGCCGGATACCGCAGTGATCGAGGATACCCTCGACTGTTTCGGGTGTGCCACCGGAGGCCACGGCCATGGGGATTTTGCCGTGATTCTCGCGGACGATCTGCATGACTTCCGGAATCTCGTCCGCCTCGGCGATGAGTTCCATGTAGCGCGATTCCTTTTCCCGGGTGACCGCCTCGGGGTCGACCTTGACGCCCTGCTCGGAGGACAGGATTCGAAGCACCTCGAACGGCGAGACGCCGCCCAGCGCGTAGAATCTATCCTCGGGGAATACCAGCCCGTGCACCTTCGTGG
>WTHH01000557.1 GCA_011523195.1 Verrucomicrobiales bacterium | reverse complement strand
GCGCTGGATCGATTGGTTTACGAAAACGAATCATTTGCCGTGACGGAGATGGATTACCGCACGGATGGGATCATCAGCGAAAACCAGTTGCAGGACTGGGGTGGCGTGCGGAAGGGAGACAACTTGCTCTCGCTCGATCTACTTCGGATTAAGCGTAACATAGAGCTAACGCCTCGTGTGAAGATGGCCTCGGTCGAGCGGATTTTGCCGGACACACTGCAGGTGCGCGTGACTGAGCGTGTGCCAATGGCCCAAATCTGGGTTTGGCAACGCGGCGGGGATGGCCCTGGCGGGTACGACTGCGTGCGACTTCAGGTCGATGAGTCCGGCCATGTGATGCCACCAATCGCCGGTCGGTCGGTGGTAATCCCCGAGCAGCAGGCGGAATGGTCATTGCCGGTCATCGCTGGGATCGAACTCAAGACGCTGCGTTCACTCGCGCCTGGTCGGGCCGCTGAACTGCCGAAACTGCAGTCCGCGTTGAATTTGATTCGGGCGTACCACCGATCGTCCCTCGCGGGAGAGATTGACCTTCGTGTCGTGGACCTCTCACAGCCGCGCATCCTCCGGGTGACCACCGGGGACGGGGGACAAATCGACCTCGCGACCAGCCGGTTGTCTCAACAATTCTCCCGCTGGGCGCGCATCCGTGCGCATGGTGAAAAATATGGATTTGCCATCGAGACGATGGACCTCTCGGTGACCAACAACGTGCCGGTGCGCTGGATGCTGTCACCGACCATCGCGGAGGAGGCGCGAAACGGCAGAAAGGTTGCCGGCAGATAAACCCATGAGCGACACACAAATCATCGTTGGCCTCGAGATCGGTACCTCCAAGGTATGTGTTGCCGTGGGAGAGGTGAGCGACAATCAGGTCGTCAACATCATCGGCCTCGGCCAGTCGAAATCGCGTGGAGTACGCAAGGGCGAGATCGTCGACGCCTCACTGGTTGAGGAGGACGTGCGGAACGCAATCGTCGAGGCCGAGCAAATGGCGGATGTCGAGATTCGTTCAGTTTTTCTCGGCGTGAGCGGCAGCCACATGCGGGGCTTCAACAACACCGGCGTGCATCCGGTCGTCTCGGCCGATCGCGAAATCACCGACGCCGATATTCAGGATGTCATTAAAAACGCCAAGGCAATCAACCTGCCAAGCGATCACTCCGTTGTGCATGTGGTACGGCAGCACTTCCGCGTGGACGGTCAGGACGGCGTCCTGAACCCGGAAGGCATGCTGGGCGCCAAGATTGAGGTCGACGTCCACGTGGTCAGTGGTCGCTACAACCGCCTGCAAAACCCCATTCGTCTGGTCAGCGGACTGCATCTCGAGGTGGACAACATCGCGTTCAATGGACTGGCCTCCTCGCTCGCGCTGCTGAGTACGGAGCAAAAGGAGCTTGGCACGCTTGTGATCGATCTTGGCGCCGGCACGACCGAGTACGCTATTTACTCTGCAGGAGTCATCAAGCACACCGGCGTAATGGCGGTCGGAGGGGACCACGTTTCCAATGATCTGGCCTACGGGCTTAAGGTGCCGCTTGGCCGGGCGGAGCAACTGAAGATTGATCACGGTTCGGCCATCATCGATCCCGAGGCGAACAACCGATCCGTTGACCTGTCCACCGACAGCGTGATTCCCGGAAAAAAGATCAACCTTGGCCACCTTCAGATGATCATGTCGATGCGCCTGCAGGAGACATTCGAACTGATCGCCAAGGACATCGAGCAGGCCAGGTTGATTGATTACCTGCGTGCGGGCGTGGTGCTTTGCGGCGGTGGCGCACGCACGCCGTACATCACGAGGCTGGCGCGGGACGTGTTCAATCTGCCGGCGGCGATCGGCCGGTCGAGTACCGTGAGTGGGATCAAGAACGCTCTGGATGAACCGGAGTTCGCCACGCCGGTTGGCTTGATCAAGTTCGGCGCGTTCCAGTCGCAAACCACGCCGAGGCGTGAAGGATTTGGGCGCGTAATCTGCAAACAATTTGCGTCACTCTTCGGAGGGAAAAAATGACCGAGAACCAAAAGACATTCAGCGACGGCGAACCGATCATCCGGCTGATTGGCTTGGGCGAGACCGGAGTGAAACTGGTCGAGACCCTCGCGATGATCGGCCCGGAAGGCGTCGAGTCGCATTCCCTCGACACTGACAATCGTAGCCTGTCGCGCTGTCACCAATCCAAGACGCTGCTGCTTGGCCAAGCGATCCCCTGTGGGCTGGGCACGGGCGGGGATGTGGCGTTGGCTCGAGCTGCGGTAGAATCGGATCGCGACCGCTTGGCCAAGCTGGTCGAGGGGGCGAATCTCGTGTTTGTCATCGCCGGCATGGGAGGCGGGACCGGCACCGGGGCGGCGTCGCTTGTGGCTCGTTTGGCCAAGGAGTCGGGCGCACTGGTGGTCGGGGTGGCGGCCACGCCATTTGATTGTGAGGGCACCCGCCGGTGCAATCAGGCTACCGGCGGCCTTCGGGATCTCAAGCAAGCGTCCGACGTGGTGTTCCATTTTTCAAATCAGGACGTCGTGCAGATGACCGGTGCTGATACCAGTCTGCACAACGCGCTCGAGATTGCGAATCGTCATCTCTGCGAGTCAGTGCTCGGGGTGAGTCGGATGCTCCTCGAGCCGGGCCTGTTGAATGTCTCGTTTGGAGACCTAAAGTCGGCTGTGCAGAGGCGGCAGAGTCTCGGCTCTGTGATTCACGTCGAGGGCAGCGGCGAAGATCGTGCTGCTACGGCGGTGGAGAAAATGCTAGCCCATCCGGTGGTGCGCGGTGGGGAGGCGTTGCAGGAGGCAAGTGCGATCCTGGTGCATCTTTCCGGAGGCGAGCAATTGTCTCTCGCCGAGATGAACACGGTCACCGAGGCGATCAAGCAATATGCTTCCGCAGTGGACTTGGTCGTTGGAGCATCCGGGCCGGGGCGGGACGAGGCCCTGCAGGTCACCGTCGTGATCGCACATCAAGTCAAGTTGACTGAAGTGGAGCCCGATTTGAGTGCGCCGATCGAAAGCCAGTCTAGTGAAGTGGCGAATGTGAGTTTTCCGGAAACCTTCATGCCGTCCGGTGAGACGAGCTATGTGGGGCTGGGGGAGGATTCCGGTGGTTCGCGTCGCGGGGGTTTTGCCTATACCCCTCCGGCACCGACGGCGGAGGCGATCACGCCGGAACTCAAGGATAGCCTGATCGAGGCGGCGGCGAGGCAGGAGCCGGATCGAAAAAAGCGAAAGAAGATCACGCAGGAAATGCTGCCGCTCGAGATCGTGTCCAAGGGGCGTTTTGAGAAAAGTGAACCAACCATCCACAAGGGCGAAGACCTCGACCAGCCCACATACATTCGACGCGGGATGGTATTGAACTGAGCGCTTGGCCAAGCGCTTGGCTTGTTACTTCTTTTCGGGAGGTGACCCCTCGGCAACGAGCCGAAAGCCGGTATGACTCAGGCCGGTGTCCGGGCTGGTTTTCATCCGTGCCGCAGGCCGATAGCCGGTGCAGTAAAGTTCGCTGCAAAGAAATGAACCGCCACGGGTGATACGCTTTGCCGTGTTAGGCTCGTTCGGGTCGAAACTGGTCGCCGGCCCCTTGGGATTATCCTTTGGACTCTCCCCGTAATAGTCTGCCCGGTACCAATCCATGCACCATTCCCAAACGTTGCCGGCCATGTCGTACAATCCATAGCCATTGGCGGAAAACTGTCCAACCGGGGCAGACATGCGG
>WTHH01000240.1 GCA_011523195.1 Verrucomicrobiales bacterium | reverse complement strand
CAAAAGTAATCGGAAGTCTTTACACGGATGGCCGCATCAGTGTGGGTCATGTACAGCCCCTCGGTCTTGATGAGCACCCAGTGAATGGCAGATACCTCAATTCCATTGTCCGCCGCAACGCCACGAATCCGTTGCCGTTCCGCTACCGGTATCTCGGTCACGTACTGCGCCAGGGTAAACGGCGCGATCTCGATGGCATCGTAACCTGTTTCCGCCACAAACCGGATGGTGTCATCAATTGACCATCCCTCGAACACCTCATTGCAAATCCCAAATTTCATTTTAACTGATTGCCGTAAAGGGACGCAGATGAACGCAGATCAGCAGGATTTTCAAGTTAATGAATTCCAAACGGGACGCAAATCGAAAAGGATTTCAGTTCAACATGTCCTGAAAATCAGCGTTCATCTGCGTCCCGTAAAAAATCACAAAATGAATTCAGCAATACCGCGGCATTGCGGCTGGCTTGGACGGATGCAGCCAACACTTCCTCGTGGGTGATTGGGTCCGTGGCCTTTCCAGCGGCGGCGTTGGTGATGCATGACAAACCAAGCACTTCCATGCCGCACTGCTTGGCGACAATTGTTTCCGGCACAGTGCTCATGCCGACCGCATCAGCTCCCATGTTTGCAAATGCCCCGATCTCGGCCGGTGTCTCGTAGCTTGGCCCCGAAACGGCAAGGTACACACCCTGTTTCAATACCAACCCGCATCGCTCCGCCGCTTGGCCAAGCGCTTGGCCAAGCTCAGCAGAATAGGCATCGGCCATGTCCACGAAACGCGTCCGGCCTTCGGTTACTGTTCCTCGGAGTGGGTTTTCGCCCATCAAATTAATGTGGTCGGTAATCTGCATGAAATCACCGACGTTAAGATCAGCAGATATCCCGCCTGCGGCATTGGTCAAAACCAAGCGCTGAACTCCCACCGCAGCCATCAACCTCATCGGGAATGTAACGACTTCCATCGAGTGTCCCTCGTAATAGTGCAAACGCCCGGCCTGCACCAAGACCTCCAAACCCGCAAGCCGACCGACAACGAACTTCCCCGCGTGCCCCTTGACGCTACTCGACGGCATCCCGGGCAATTCGTCAAACTGCACCTCGGCATCTACCTCGAGTTCATTAACCACACCGCCGAATGCACTTCCGAGCACGACTCCCAGACAGGGGCGCAACCGGATCGCTCGCAGTAGTTGGTTCACCGCCTCCTCCAGGAACATCGACATGCGCCGGATATGCTCATCCTCGCGTTCAAACACAAGTTTTTTGATCCCAACATGAGGTTCGACACCTTCCATTCAGGTCGGTATTTTGCCGCTGCCCATTGGATTCACTTTACTCAAAATTCACGACGGAGATGCAGGTTCGACCGGACGACATCGACATGAACCGCCACGTCCATTCGAGCCGGTATCTCGACTACGTCCTCGCGGCCCGGTTCGATCAGATGGAGCGTTGCTACAAAATGTCGATGCAGGCGTTCATGGAACGTGGCCTTGGCTGGGTGATCAAGACTTCACACATCGAGTTCATTCGACCACTGCAACTCGGAGACCATTTTTCGGTAACCACCTGCATTTCGGAAATCTTTGAACGCAGCGTCCATGTTGAGTTTGAAATGAATCGAAAGGACAACAGCAAACTCTGCAGCAAGGGCTACCTCGAATGCTACCTGATCAACATTGATTCCGGACGGGCAACAGCGATCCCTAACGACATCAAAACTTTTTACGAAATTTAAAATGGAACGACGCAAACTCGGAAAAACCGATCTCGAACTCCCGGTGATTTCCTACGGGGCATCCTCGCTGGGGCAGGAATTTCGCCGCATCAGTATCGACGAGGCCCTCCAATCCTGCCGTGTCGCGATCGACCTCGGCATGAACTTCATCGACACCTCACCCTTTTACGGGCGCGGAATGAGTGAGGTCATGCTCGGGCAGGTGCTGCGCGACGTGCCCCGCGACTCGTACACCCTAGGCACCAAGCTGGGCCGTTACGACCTGCAGCACTTCGACTTCTCAGCCAAGCGAGTCGCTGAGAGCATAGACGTCAGCCTTCATCGCATGGGGGTGGAGCACCTCGATATCATCCTGTGCCACGACATCGAGTTTGTGGAGATGCAACAAATTGTGGATGAAACGATTCCCGTAATCCAAAAAATCCGTGATCAGGGCAAGGTACGCTACATCGGTTTCTCCGGTTACCCGATGAAGGTTTTCCCGTTCATCATCGACCAGATCAACGTTGATGTGGTCCTATCCTACAATCACTACCACCTGCAGAACACCAAGTTTGCATCGCTATTCCCCTACTTAAAGGAAAAGGGTGTCGGAATCATGAATGCCGGCCCGTTTTGCGCACGCCTGCTCACTAACGCCCCACTCCCTGAGTGGCACAAGGAACCGGAGGAAGTACGAGTCGCCTGCAAAAAGGCCGCCGCACTTTGCGAGGAACGCGGCGTCGATATTGCGCAGTTGGCCGTCCAGTTTTGCGTGGCCCACCCTGAAATCACCACAACTGTTGCCGGCAGCGCAAATCCAGACAATGTCCGCAACTGGGCCAAGTGGGCAGAGACACCGATGGACGAGGAACTTCTCAGGGACGTCCTCACTTTGCTTGAACCGATCAAGGACATCGGCCACATCGAGGGTTTACCTGAGAACAACTGATGAAATCGCTGGTCGCTGTTTTTGTTTCGCTTCTTGCGGTTGGCCAAGCGGCTCTGGCCGAGGATGCCACCCATGTTCTGCTCGTTGGCCACAAACTCGATCACCCATTTGGCACCCACATGTATTTGCAGGAATGCAGACTTCTGGCCAAGTGCCTCAACCAGAACCCCGGCATCAAGGCCACCGTCTCCAACGGTTGGCCAAGCGACGAAAGTGTGCTCAAGAAAATCGACGCGCTTGTTTTTTATTCCAGCCCTGCCGCTGATATCATGTTGAGTGATAAAAACAAAAGCCAAGCGGAAGCCCTGTTCAAACGGGGCGTCGGCTATACAGCGATCCACTGGTCCACGGGAGCTAACCTTCTAAATGGGCCACGCTACGAGCGACTCCTCGGCGGCTGGTTTAACTTCAAGTTTTCCGGCATAAACGTGGACAAGCAGCGACTCATCCAAATCGATCCAAAGCATCCAATTTGCAGCGGTTGGGCCGAGTACGAGTTACACGACGAATTTTACCTCAGAATGAAACTCAGCCCCAAGGCCAAGCCGTTGCTCAAGGTAAACACCAAGGGAAAAGAGGAAATCGTCGCCTGGACACTCGAGCGCGAGGGCGACATGAAGTGACGCTCCTTCGGGATTACACTGGGGCATTTCCAACCGAATTACGGTATCGAGTCTTTCCGAAAAGCGATCATCAATGGGATTCTCTGGACCGCAAACATCGAAGTGCCGAAAAACGGAGCCTACGTGACCATCGATGCGGAAAAAGACATGAAACTCGGCCCTGATCCGCGAAAGAAAAAATAATCCGCCGCCGACTTTTTTTTCGGCAAAATCAGTTGACTAACAAGAGGGGCTGCCGCTAGTTTCTCCGCCCCTCGGGATTCCTGAGTAGCTCAATGGTAGAGCGGTTGGCTGTTAACCAATAGGTTCGGGGTTCGAGTCCCTGCTCAGGAGCCACTTCCCAAACCCCTTCCCCCCAGTATTTTAAGTGCGTTATAGGTTTCGCTTCGGGTTTGTATTTGAGGGTGTGCAAAAGGTGTGGCC
>WTHH01000381.1 GCA_011523195.1 Verrucomicrobiales bacterium | reverse complement strand
ATATCGAAAGCCTTGAGTCGCATGCCGTCGAACTGGCCCGCACCCTGAATTGCCAGTCGCCCAAGGCCACCGGCGAGACCGGAATCCCGCTCGAGCCGTGCCGCGAATGCACCGCCTGTCGCAAGGTCGACAGCCACAATTTTCCCGACCTCGACATCGTCCGGCCGGAGTCCAAGTCGAGGGTGGTCACCGTCGACCAAATTCGTGGACTGATCCAAAAAGTCTCCCTAAAGCCCACGGAGGGCCGATACAAGGTGGCGATCATCAGCGGCGCGGACCGGATGCCGCCCGTCACCATCAACGCCTTTCTCAAGACCCTCGAGGAACCTCCCGAGCGAACGGTGTTCATGCTGCTCACGGCGCACCCGGAAAAGGTCATCGACACCGTATTATCGCGGTGCCTTCGGTTAAATTTCGAGGGAGAAACCGGCGTGCAACTTGATGCAGAGGACGAGGCGTGGATGCAGTCGTTCGTCGGCATGACGGCACAGACCAACGAGGGGCTAATGGGGCGGTACCGCTTGCTTGGCAATCTCATTTCACACCTTTCCGCCAAGCGCGACGGTATTGAGGAAATCCAGCAGGCGGCTTCTCCACTGACCCGGCACGACGACATCGAGCCGGCGCTCCGCAAAAAATGGGAGAAGGAACTCGAGGCCTCGATCGAGTCTGAATACCGCGGCCAGCGCAGCCAGTTTCTCGCCGGGCTGCAGTGGTGGCTGCGTGATGTCTGGCTGGCGGCGATGCAGCAGGGCCGCGAGCTGCTGCATTTTCAGGCCTGGGCCGATGCCTCCGAGGCGGTGGCCAAGCGGATCAGCGCCGAGCAGGCGCTGGAGAATCTTCAGGCGCTGGAGGCCACGCAACGCCTGCTCGAGACGACCAACGTGCAGGAGGCGCTCGCGCTCGAGGTTGGGCTACTCAAGCTCAAGCTCTGACCCATACCGATGTTCGCCGACACGCCAGAACAAAAGGATCGCGTCTTTTTGATTCTCACCGGGATCTGGCTTTTCACCGCCCTGTTCCTGTTCGGCAACCCGGTCATCCTCGACTATCTGCACCCTGTAAAAGACATCGGGATACCGACTCAATCGATTGGGGTCACTCCGGAGGATGATTCCAACGCAAGGCCGTACCTCGGAATCCTTGCCGTGCTTGGGTTGGCCTGTGTGCTGGGTTTCTCGCGCTTGGCCAAGCCGAAGTTTCAACTACCCGCTGCCCTGCCCCTTTGGATTGCGTGGCTGCCGCTTGGCTGGTTTGGCTGGCAGTTGGCGTCACTCCTCCAGACGGTCGATCGAGAAACGTCGATGGCCACAGTGATCCATTTTGGATCTTGCGTCGCGGCGTTTTACCTTGGGCTGTTTGTGCTGGCACGGATGCGATTGGCCAGGCTGGTGCTTTGGGGCGCGGCGCTTGGCCTGATGGCTAACTTGCTCGATGCAAGCCGCGAGCATTTCGGCGGGTTGGAACAAACTCGGCGAGCGATTATAGAGCAAATTGAGTCCGGTAAACTTGACCCCGCAAAAGTTGCCCCTCACCTGCGAGAAGAAAAAAAGGACTTCCCTCCGGAGGTCGCTCAACAGATTGAAAAACTTCCGGCGGAGACTGCGGCCAAGATCCGGCAGTTCCCGGTGGAGATGGTGAAGCGCTGGTACAGCCCCCGTTTGTTCGGGCACATGTTTTACCCGAACGCGCTCGCCGGGGTGATCTTGCTGCTGTTGCCAGTGTCGCTCGCGCTGCTGCTTGGCCAAGCGCGGTGGGGGCCGATGCGCTTCGTATTGGCGCTTGGCCTGGCGGGCGTCGGGCTTGGCTGCCAGTACTGGTCCGGTTCGAAGGCTGGGTGGCTGATCACGCTGGTGCTGCTCGGCGCCTGGCTGCTGCATTTTCCGTTTTCCACAAAACTCAAGATTGGCCTCGCCAGCGCAGCGATGGTGATCGGTCTGGCTGGGTTTGCAGTGAAGTACGCCGATTATTTTGACAAGGGCGCGACGAGTGTCGGGGCGCGGTTTGGCTATTGGAGTGCCGCCGTGAAAACAGCCGCGGAGGAGCCATTCCTCGGCAGCGGCCCGGGGACGTTTCAAGTCGCGTACAAGCGTCATCGTCCCCCGGAGGCTGAGCCAACACGGCCGACGCATAACGATTACCTGCAGCAGGCGAGCGACTCCGGCGTGCCCGGTTTTCTAATGTACTTGGCCTTTTTTGGCGGCGCAACTTGGGTGCTGGCGCGGAGGCGCATAGCGGAGCCGGTGCACGTCGCGATGCGCCTTGGCCTGCTGGCTTGGGTGCTGCAGGGCGTGGTAGAGTTCGGCCTGTACATCCCGGCGCTGGCTTGGCCGGCCTGGCTGATGCTCGGATGGCTGCTGGCGATGCCAACAAATCAAGTCGACAAAAGCACGGTAACTGAATAATAATCCTCGTGGACATGAAGGTATTGTTCCTCAACGGCCCGAACCTGAACCTACTGGGCAAACGCGAACCGGAGATTTACGGCAGCCTCACGCTGACGGACATTGAAGACATGGTTCGTGAACACGCCACACGGCACAACGTCGAGGCGACTTTTTTCCAGTCTAACCACGAGGGCGAACTGGTGACACAGGTGCAGCAGTCCGCCGGCAGCTACGACTACGTTGTCATCAATGCAGCCGCATACACCCACACCAGCATCGCACTTAAGGACGCCATCACCGGGGCCGGCGTAAAGGCGGTGGAGATTCACCTGTCCAACGTTCATGCCCGGGAGTCGTACCGGGAAAATTCCATGATCGCCAAGGCCTGCATCGGCTGCATCAACGGCTTCGGAGCCTCGTCATACATCCTCGGACTGGAAGCCTGCATCCTGCACCAGAAATCCGACCGCTAAACCATGGGACGCCGCTTCCAACTTTTTCACCCCACCCTGCTTGGCCTCTCGCTGCTGCTGCTTTTCACCACCGGCTGCGTGAACAAGCTTCGCATGACCGAGCCATCCCGGAGCCTCGGCGAGCAGTTGCTCGTCAGCACCTCGATCGACCGCTCACTCTCCGAGCTTGATGAGGAAGCCATCGGCCGGCTCAAGGGTTTCAAGGTGTTCATCTCAAGCGAGTATTTAAAGACGCTCGACCAGGAGTATTTGGTTGGGTCGTTGCGGGACCTGTTTTTGTCCAATGGCGTTCTTGTGGTGGATGCAGCAGAGGAGGCCCAGATGATTGTCGAGGTACGCAGCGGGGCCAACTCGCTGGACAGCAGCACCGCCACGCTCGGCATCGCCGAGGATCAGGCGCTACCCAACCCGGTGACTGGCGCACCCGTGGCACTGCCGGAGATTTCCTTTTTCAAGCGGGAGAACAATTTTGCCGTGTCCAAGGTCGCTTTGGTCGCCTATCAGGCCAAGTCGCGGGAGCATATTTTCTCCTCCGGCACACTACTCGGCGGGGCGTACGACCGGCATTTTCAATTTCTGGGGATGATCCGGCTGCGCTTCACGGATGTACCGGAATTACGGTCAATCAAGCAGCTAAAACGCCGTTATCGCTGAGCCGCTTGGCCAAGCGCTTAGCCAAGTTCACGAGAGTGTAACCAAAAATACCATTTGTGACCAAAAATCCCGTTGACCATCGGGCAATCGCTGATAGCCTGTTCGCCCCTGAAATCTCGGGATACCGAATCAATTTCTTTTTGTTATGGCAGTAAAAGTAGCAATCAATGGTTTCGGACGGATCGGCCGGTTGGCGTTCCGTGCGATG
>WTHH01000004.1 GCA_011523195.1 Verrucomicrobiales bacterium | reverse complement strand
AAGGCGCATCAGTTCGCGGCCGATGACCTTCCATTCGTCTCGGCCGAATTCATCACCGATACCGTAGGTGGAAACCTGGTCGTGCCCCCATTTACGGATGGCCTCGGTGTTGGCTCCGGTGAGCACCTCGATGACGTGGTTCAGCCCGAAGCCAAAGCCGCTCCGCTCACGAATGCGATAGAGGCATGCGAGGAATTTTTGCGCTACGACCGTCCCGTCGAAGGTCTCCTTGGGATCGAGGCAGTTGTCGCAGCCGCCGCAGTTTTCGTCGGCGAACGATTCGCTGAAGTAGGCGAGCAACGTGCGGCGGCGGCAGTCTCGCGTCTCGGCGTAGTGCACCATCTGCTGTAGTAGATCCCGGGCAACGCGCTGCTCCTGCTCGTCCGTTTTTTCCTCGATGAAACCGAACTGCTTAGCGACGTCAGATGCATTGAACAGCAGTACACACTCCGCCGGCAGGCCGTCGCGCCCGGCCCGGCCGGTCTCCTGATAGTAGCCCTCGATGTTTTTCGGCAGGTCGTGATGAATCACAAAACGCACGTCCGGTTTGTCGATACCCATACCAAACGCAATCGTGGCGCAGACGATTTGAATCTCGTCGCGGATGAATGCCTCCTGATTATTGGAGCGCGTCGCGGCATCGAGCCCGGCGTGGTAGGCGGCGCAGCGCAGGCCCTGCTCGGAGAGCCGCTTGGCCAGACGCTCGGTGGCATTCCTGCTCGCGCAGTAAATGATGCCGCTCTCGCCGTCGTGCCGCTTGGCTACGTCCAGAATCTGGTTCAAGGGCTGGCTGCGAGCGACCACCCGGTAGGTGAGGTTGCCGCGATTGAAACTGGCGACGAAACGACTCGGATTGCGAAGCTGCAATTGCGAGACGATGTCCTCCCGCACGCGATCGGTCGCAGTGGCAGTCAGTGCCATCACCGGTGTCTCGGGAAAACGGCCGCGCAGCGTGGCGATCTGCCGGTACTCCGGGCGAAAGTCGTGGCCCCACTCGCTGATGCAGTGTGCCTCGTCGATAGCGATCAGCCCCGGCTGCCACTTGGCCAGGCGCTCGAGCATCTCCGGCAGCATCAGCCGCTCCGGCGCAACATACAGCAGGCGGTACTCACCGTTGTACAGCTTGGCCAAACGCTCGCGCGACTCGTTGGCGGAAAGAGTGGAATTAAGGTAGGTAGCCGACACACCGGCCTCCTCAAGTGCGTCGACCTGATCTTTCATCAGAGCGATCAGCGGCGAGACAACGATGGTCAATCCGCCCTTGGCCAAGGCAGGCAATTGGTAGCAGAGCGATTTGCCGCCGCCGGTCGGCATCAGCACGAATGTGTCGTTCCCGGCCAAGGCCTCGCGCATCGCCTCCTCCTGCAGCGGCCGAAACGTCTCGTAGCCGAAGATCCGCTTCAATAGCCCGGACAAGTCCGACTCCCCTGCTACGCTGAAAAGCTCCGTCTCCATGCCGCGCCCGTTGTAAGCCACCGCTTGGCCGGATTCAAACCCGCTTGGCCAAGCGCTTGGTTTTGGCTAGATTGGCCGCCGCATGAGTGTGACTGTGGAAGAAACCAGCACTAGGTTGACGATTCGGGATCGTGTCGCCGAGATGGGGCAACGCGTCTTGGAAGGTGGCCAGATCAGCCGTGATGAGGCGCTGGAGTTGGTCAACATCGAGTCGAACGCCGACATCATGGATCTGCTCGCGTGGGCCAATCGCATCCGCGAACATTACAAGGGCAACAAGATTCATCTTTGCTCGATCGTCAACGCCAAGGCCGGTGCCTGCTCGGAGAACTGCTCGTTCTGCTCGCAGTCCGCCGCGTTCCAGACCGGCTCGCCGCGCTACGGTTTTGTCGATCCCGAGCCGGTGAAGGAGGCCATGAGCGAGGCCAAGGACAACAGTGTGACCGCCGTCGGACTGGTCGCCGCGTGGCGCGGCCTCAAGGAAGGGCCGATGCTCGATGAGGTGTGCGACCGCATCCGCGAGATGAAGGAAAACGGCAAGTCACGCCCCGATGCCTCGCTGGGCCTGATCGAGTCGCAGGAAGTTGCCGACCGCCTCAAGGAAGCCGGCCTCTCCTGCTACGGGCACAACCTCGAGAGTTCCCGCCGGTTTTTCCCCGAGCACTGCACGACACATACTTTTGAGGATCGACTCAAGACGATTCGGTTTTTAAAAAACGCCGGCATCAGCATCTGCTCCGGCGGCATCATTGGCATGGGTGAGGAGCGCGAGGACCGCGTGGATTTGGCGATGGAGATTCGCGAGATCGACGCCAACGTGGTACCGGTGAACATCCTCAATCCAATCCCCGGCACTCCGCTTGAAAATCAGGAACCGCTCCCGCCGATGGAGATTCTCAAGACGATCGCCGTCTTCCGGTTTATCCTTCCGCAAAAGGAAATCATGATTGCCGGCGGCCGCACGGTAAACCTTCGCGACATGCAAAGCATGGTCTTCACCGCCGGCGCCAGCGCGTTGATGGTCGGCAACTACCTGACCACGCTAAATCAACCGGTCGAAAAGGATTTGCAGATGCTGCGCGATCTCGGACTCGACCCCGACTGGGATAACGACTTCGCTGATCAACTCGGCGGCGGAAGTTGCGGCAGCAAGTGCGGCAGTGAAGAAAAACCGGTCGAAGCCGCCGTCACCGCCTGACCAATCTTCATCATGACCCAGCCGCTCGGCAAAAACGACGGCGGTTACTTCGGGGAGACCATTCGCATCAGCGACGTGCTGAAACGCACCCTTGCAGCGGCGGAGCAACATGGCTGGAGCGTCGAACTTTTTCCCGGCGCAGGCGTACTACCCCTCTACGGCATGCGCCGCTTGGCCAAGCGCGAACAGCTTTCGGTCTACATTTCCACCGGCATTCACGGGGATGAACCGGGCGGCCCGGTGGCACTAGCAGGGATGCTCGAGGCAAACGCCTGGCCAAGCGACGTCAGCCTGTATCTCTGCCCCTGCCTGAACCCGACCGGCTTTCCCGGCAACACGCGCGAAAATTTGGCCGGCATCGATCTGAACCGCGATTACCGGCACTTCAAGTCCCCGGAGGTGGCCGCACACAAGGCGTGGATCGACGGCCTGCCTGAGTTCGACATCGCGATTTGTCTGCACGAGGACTGGGAGGCCAAGGGCTTTTACCTGTACGAGTTGAACCCGGAAAAACAGTTCGCCGCGTCCGAGGCAATGCTCGAGGCGGTCGGGGCCGTCTGCCCAATCGACCAATCGGAGCTGATTGATGGTCGGCCGGCCAAGGGCGGTTTGCTCCGACCGATCGCCTCGCCCGATGCTCGACCATTGTGGCCCGAGGCATTTTACATCGTCCAAAACAACAAGACCCGCCTGTCGTACACGCTCGAGGCGCCATCCGATTTTCCTATGCCGACGCGCGTTGACGCCCTTTGCACAGCATTGAAATCGCTAATAAAATTGCACTTGGCCAAGCGTTGAAATGAAACCGGATACAGCCGAGAAACTGTTGGTTTGGATTTTGCGTACAGCGGGCGCTGTCTGCGCGTTGGCAATCGTGCCGATGCTGATGCCGACCGCGTGGGTACAGGCTGCACACGCCGCCATTGGCCTGGGGGAACTGCCCGGCGAGCAGATCTCCTGTATCTCGTTCGCGGCATGTCCGCCATGTGCACCCTGTACGGTGGGTTGCTGTTTTTGTTGGCGGGCGACGTGCACCGTTACCGCCGGGTGATCACGTTTCAGGCCGTGGCCA
>WTHH01000189.1 GCA_011523195.1 Verrucomicrobiales bacterium | reverse complement strand
GAAGAGGAGACACTGCGGAAGGGAATCGAGGTGATACGCGAGTCGGGGATCAACGCCGGGAGTGGCCTTTGGGACGTGCTGCCGGTCAAGCGCGAGGATTGGTCGGAGTCCTGGAAGAAACATTTTGATCCGATCGAGATCAGTGATCGACTGTTGCTCAAGCCGGACTGGGAACAGGTGGAGGCCAAGCCGGGGCAGACGGTAGTGACGTTGAATCCGGGGCTCAGTTTCGGCACGGGGCATCACCCAACCACTTTATTTTGCCTGAAACAGTTGTCGGCCAACGCGCCGAAGGGCGAACCACGATCGTTTCTCGATGCCGGAACCGGGTCGGGCATCCTCGCGATCTCCGCGGCCAAGCTGGGATACACTCCGATTGAGGCGTGGGATTTCGATCCGCAGGCGGTGGGTGTGGCACGCGAAAACGCCGATCAAAATGGGCTGGCCGGTTCGCTGGAGTTTGATGTGCGCGATTTAACGGAGATGACCGCTGGAGGCCGGCAGTTTGATGTGGTCTGCGCGAACCTGATTTATGATCTGCTGATTGCGGAGCGCGAAAAACTCACGTCATGGCTGGCGCCGGGTGGGCAGTTGATACTAGCTGGTATCCTGATCGAGCAGTTCTCTAGCGTGCAAAAGGCCTTTTGTGAATTGGGGATGAAACTGCTAGAGTCTGAGACACTTGACGAGTGGCGCTCGGGTGTCTTCCGTTTTTCCTGAAAAACCTTTGAACGGACTCGGCGGGACGGTGTTAAAAATGGCAACCGTCATCATGTATGATTTGATACATGCAGGGGCTTGGCTTGCATCAAGCAGGGATGGTCTTCCCATCCTGCACGGCAGTTTCTTCCCTTTACCCCTTTTTTCCATGAAGAAAAATACCGAGATCGTTTCCGGCCTCGTCAACGAGTAGCACCCATTTCATCAGGTTCAAACCCAGCCGGGCAAGGCGAAAAAACACCAATACGAACGGCGAAAGGTCCGGAACATTCTGAAAATTGCGGATTGGGCCGAAGCGGAGGAGTACGAAGAGGCGAGTTGAACAGCGCCGGCGTGGCGCCGATCAGCCCTTGGTCAGTTCATCGACGTTGCGATAGGTGGAATAGAGTTGATCCACCAGTTTGTCGGTGATCTCCACACTGGCCTCGCGCAGGGCCAGCATTGTGGAACCGAGCACGGTTGGTAGTCGCGGCTGGCTGAGCATGACTTGAAACCGTTCGCGCAGGGTTTCCTCAAACGCCTTTTGCGCGCGGCGGTTGAATAACAAAACGCCGCCGGAGAAGAAAACCGGCATGGGGGAGATATCGAGCCCGGATTTTTCAACTGTGCGGATAGTTAGTTTGCCGACTTCTGTTCCCGCTTCCCGGCAGATGCTCTGATAAACGTCGTCGGTGTTGCCAAGCGCCTTGTCTAGGCGGGAGGCAAGAATGGCAAACTTGGCCCTGTTAAATTCCGGGTGATAAATGATGGGCACGATGCCCTGAATGTTTTTGATTTCATACCACTCGCACAGGGTGGAAGTGATGGCGGTTTCCGGTCCGGTTCCCTCAAAGTCATCGATTGCAGCGCGGATGGCTTTCACGGCGATCCAGTAGGCGCTACCGACATCGTCGAGCAACGGCCCCCAGCCGCCGCGGTGGGTAAATTCCGAGTCGAGGTTACCGGCGATAATGCTCGTGCCAGTTCCGCAGATGACGAGCACGCCGGGTTTGCCAAGCGTGGCCGCCTGAAAACCGGCGACACTGTCGCCCACAAGGCGGGTTTGTTTCCACGGATAGATTTTGCCACAAAGCTTCTCCTTTTGATCGACGGTGGCTTCGTTGAAAATTCCTGCGGCCGACACGTTGTATCGGACGACTTCGTTGGAAAACGGGAGCTGCAGTTCCAGTTCGTGAACCAGTTCGTTCATGCGGCGGCGCACCTCTTTTTGGTAGGAACCGGTAAAATTCATCGAGGCGGAATGGACGACCCCTAGGACGCGGCCGTCGAGTGTGGCGGCGACGCCGTGGCTGTAGGTGGCGCCACCGTCGATGCCGATGACGAGTGGTAAGGGAGTGTCCATTCCGTTCGTGGCCAAGCGCTTGGCCAAGCGCGCGGGCGGACTTTGCCGCAATCGGCGCAGCAAGGCAATCCGCACCGGGGATTGAGCGATGGCAGCTATTGCGCTTGGCCAAGGGCAGAAAAGTGCAATTAAAGGCTTGGATGAAGCCGGTGGTTCGGGTAGCCATTTGCGCCTTTCCCGGCTTGTCGGGGTTTGCAGGAGGGGGTTTGCCGACTTTAACTTTGGCTTGAGCGCGCGTAGACTTCCCGTCCCTTTCGTGGGCGTGCGGCGTATTTTGAGGAATTTTCTGTGGCAGCAAGAGACGACTACCTGGTAGATACACTTGCCGAAATGGGCGTGGTTACGGACGAGGAATTGGCCCTCGCCCAGGATGAGTCCATGTCCAGCGGGGAAGGTGTGGTCGATACCCTGATCGCCAAGGGGGTGGTCATGCCCATTCAGGTTTCGCAGGCCAAGGCGGCCCAGTTTGGGACGGAGTTCATCGAACTCGGAGAACAGACCATCGAGGATGATGTTGTTTCCGCCGTGCCTCGCAATGTCGCCCATCAATACAAGGTGGTTCCTCTCTACATGGATGAGTTGAGCGTCACCGTGGCGATGGCTGACCCCTCAGACTTGGACGCGATCGACGGGCTTGGCCAAGCGCTTGGCATGGAGGTCAACGTCAACGTGGCCGACGAGGAGGAGATTGAGGCTGCTCTCAAACAATACTACGGGGTGGCCAAGGACGATAGTGTCAGCAAGTTATTACAGGACATCACCGAGGGGGAGGTGCAGATCAGCACGATCGGTGAAGTGGCCATGGCGGACGACGATGAGGCTGTCGATGCCGACACGCCGATTATTAAGTTGGTGAACACGCTTATCGTGGAGGCGTTCCGGATGGAGGCGTCTGATATCCACCTTGAACCAATGGCGGATCGGTTCCGTGTTCGTTACCGTATCGACGGTGTCTGCCACGAGCAACCAGCCCCGCCCCGTAAATTACAGGCTGCAGTCATCAGTCGTCTGAAGATCATGTCCGAGATGGACATAGCGGAAAAACGGATTCCGCAGGACGGCCGTATCCAGGCAAACGTCGGCGGCAAAACGATTGACCTTCGTGTAAACTGTCTGCCGACCACGCACGGTGAGAGCATCGTCATGCGTCTGTTGGACAAGGAAGGTTTAAAACTCGGTCTTGGTCAGTTGGGGTTCCTTGCAGATGACCAGCAGACGTTTGAGAATTTGATTCAGTTGCCGGATGGCATCTTGTTGGTGACGGGGCCGACAGGTTCCGGCAAGACGACCACGCTTTATTCCTGTCTCAACTACATTAACAAACCGGACCGGAAGATCATCACGGTGGAGGATCCGGTTGAGTACCAGTTGGAAGGTATTAATCAGGTTCAGGTGAACACTGCGGTGGATTTGACTTTCGCGAATGCGCTCCGTGCCATGTTGCGTCAGGCGCCGAATGTGGTGATGCTGGGTGAGATTCGTGACTTGGAGACGGCGTCCATCGCGATTAATGCCTCTCTGACCGGTCACTTGGTTTTCTCCACCCTGCATACTAATTCCGCGACGGCGGCAGTTGCGCGTTTGATTGATATTGGCGTGAAACCATTTCTCATAGCATCAGCAACGCGTTGCCTAATGGCTCAAAGACTAGTTCGAAAGATTTGTGCTAAGTG
>WTHH01000291.1:1902-3758 GCA_011523195.1 Verrucomicrobiales bacterium | reverse complement strand
GGATTGGGGCGATGTCATAGTCACCACTCGGTTCGGTCACGGTCGATTGCACGATGTTGCCGTGGGCATCCTCCGCGATGACAACAGCTCCGAACACGCCTTTTCCGCTCATGGTTACTTTGCCTGAAATTGCACCTAATGAATCTGACTCCGAGTCCCTTCCGTAGAGCGACTGGGCTGCGGCGGCTTCGTCCAGCGTCAACCCAGCCGAGACGCTCACCCCTGCTGCGGTTCTCGAAAACATGGTTGCGGCACCGAGTGGCGAATGTTGCAGTCCGATGAAATGCCCGAACTCATGCAGCGCCACTGCCTCGACGAAATTATCCTTCGAAAACGTGTTGGAGTAGTCAGTGAACCAACGATGGTTCACGCCATTGAACACCATGTCCGCCTCGACGATGGTGTGGTCGTCAAAATAAGTCGGAAACGTGACAGCCAGCGCTCCGCTGATTTCCGTGCGTTCGTTGTTGACCAACACAGCCCCTCCGGGTGCCGCTTCCTTCACCCAGAAAATCACATTTTGATTGTCTTCGCCGTTGATGTCCACGCCCGGCTCCAGCAATTCACCCTCCTCAAATTTCAGGATGGTTCCCGGCACCGCCTGCCACTGAGCAGCGGCGGAGCGGATGGAGTTTAGCTCCGATTCTACGTTGTCGTCCGACCAACCGTCCTTGGCCAGGTGGATGCGTATGGCTAGAGTCTCCCGGTTGACCACGTTTGGATGCACCAACGGATCGGGTTCATCCAGACGCCAACGCAGTGGCTCGCCGTTCTCGTTTTTGAAAAGCACGAACGCCATCGCGGCCTTGGCCAAGCCAAGCGCGAGCAGAGGTGCCAGCAATCGTTTCACTTGGCCGCCCTCCGTATTCGGCGCTTAAGTTCTGAGAGAGTCAGTGGCTGCGCTTGGCCAAGCGCCCGCTTGAACACCGCCCTTCCATCGTTCCGCTTGGCCAAGCCGTGAAATGGATTGCGCACCATCGCCTCGCCGGATGCGACTGGGCGGAACACTTCAAATCGGCCCTGGTTCATGGCCACCGGAATCGCCTCGCCCCGACTGTTGAACACCACAAAAACGACCAACTCTTCACCTATCTTGAATTTTGGATCTGCCACCGAGCGCGATCGTTTCCCACCAAGGATGCCTCCGCCGTGGACCAGTCGAAACACCTCACCGCTTGGTTTGCCCTTCAGCGTCTCGGTCAGTTTCAATTGAACTTCGGTGAAGATTCGGCCCGTGGCATCGCGTTTGCAGGTCATGCCTTTGACCTTGCCGTGCACTACTGCCTCCGCCTTGCCCGCCAGAGTCTCGATTGTCAGCGGCAGTTGGGTCGCCGCTTGGCCAAGCGAGAGGCTGGCGAGCCAGGAGCAAAAGATGGTGATGAAATTTCCTGCCTTCATTCGCACGGAGTTTGCTCGCTTGGCTTCAAAATTTCAATCCACCGTTTTTGCTGGGCAACGCTCCAGTTTCAACCAAGCATCCCGGCCGCATGATGTATTTTCTGTCCAAGACGGTTGGTCGGTTATTCGAGCCGATCGGTTTTATTTGGGCCGTTTTGTTGGTCGCCTGCTACCGGGCTATCCGAAGAAAAGACAAACGTCAGGCGCTGTTCACCGGCGGCTTGGCGCTGGGGATCAGCATCGTCGGTGGAACGAAACTGCCGGCTTTTCTGCTCTCCACTCTGGAGAGGCCCTATGTCGTGGAGGATTTGACGGCTATCCCAAAATGCGATGCAGTAGTCGTACTCGGGGGTGGCCACAGCCACGTTTCAACCGGGACATTTGAAATCGAACTGCACGACGCGGCAGATCGGATTTTGACCGCCGCAGAACTGGTTCGACTGGGGAAGGGCGATGCG
>WTHH01000291.1:0-1802 GCA_011523195.1 Verrucomicrobiales bacterium | reverse complement strand
TGGGAGCGGATTTGCAGGGCACTAGTGCATTGGAGAACATGTGGATATTTTATCCTGTCCCCCACGACAGCGGATTCGAACAGTTAGCCTACTACATGCATGAGCAGGTGGGTTGGGTTTATTACAAGCTGAGGGGTTGGCTTTAGCGTCGGCGTCGGCGGCCTCCGCCCTTGCCGCGTGTGGACATGCCGAACGAGTATCCTCGGCCCACGGCACCGCCGCGGAAGCGTGGCATGCCACCGCGTTTTCCATCGTCAAATAGTGCGGTGTACTTGTAGTCGAAGTCGTCCATTTTCTCGCGATTGATTTTTTTGCCAATGAATCGCTCGATCGCCTCCATGTGTTGTCGATCCTCGGCGACCATGATGGTGAAGGCATCGCCGCTTGCCGCCGCACGGCCGGTGCGCCCGATGCGGTGTACGTAGTCCTCCGGGTGTTGCGGCACGTCGTAGTTCACCACGTGGCTCACATTGGCAATGTCCAGTCCGCGTGAGGCGATGTCTGTTGCAACTAGTACCTCGTATTTGCCATCACGGAATCCATTCAGCGATCGTTCCCGTTCAGCCTGGGTTCGGTTGGAGTGGAGGATGGCCACCGAGTGGTTTTTCTTTTTGAGCAAGCGGCCAACCTTATCCGCGCCCACTTTTGTCCGGCAAAAAACGATCACCGAGTCGAAGTCCACCTTGCCCAACAGCTCCAGTACCAGCTCATCTTTTTGATCGAATGCCACCGGGTACACTGCGTGCGAAATCGTTTCGGCCACGGAGCGGCGCATCCCGATCTCCACCGTCTCCGGATCTTTCATCGCCCATTGGATGAGCGTCTCGATGATCGGTGGGATGGTTGCGGAGAAAAGCGAGGTGTGCCGTTTGTCCGGGCATTTCTGGATGATCTTTTTGACGTCAGGCATGAAGCCCATGTCCAGCATTCGGTCTGCTTCGTCGAGCACGAGATACTCCAGGTGCTTGAGCGTGGTGTTGCGTTGCGAGAGGTGGTCGAGCAGTCGGCCGGGCGTGGCCACGATGATGTCCGTCCCGGTCTGGAGGGCATCCGTCTGTTTGCCATACTTGACGCCGCCGTAGAGCACCGTGGTTCGGAGTTTCGAATAACGGGAAAAATCGCGGAATGCCGTCTCAACCTGCGAGGCCAGTTCCCGAGTTGGTTCGAGGATCAGGGCACGAGGTTGATCACCCGGTTTGTCGAGCTTGGTTAGGATGGGCAAACCAAACGCCGCCGTTTTGCCGGTGCCGGTTTGTGCGCTTCCGATCACGTCTCGGCCTTCGAGGATTAGCGGGATGCCGCGGAGCTGAATCGGCGTCGGATCTTCATAACCCATCGCACGAATCCCCTTGAGAACGCTGTCGGAAAGTCCCAGTGAATTGAAGGACATGGCGGGGATGAGTAACAGAAACATCACTGCGATGAAACGCAAAACCGCCTTCGCTTGGCCAAGCGCTTGGTTTTGATGGTAATTGAGGATCAAAAAAAAACTGAAAAAACCACTTGCATAATATTTTTAACGCAATACTTTTTCCTTTAGCCGAGCAACAAACCGCTGAACTCATTGATAGGCAATGATTTGTGAATACGAATTTGGGCGTGTGTCATAACGGTTGCGGTTTAGTGCACGTCCGAAAATAAGCTTAATGCTTATTGCTCATAGATGGTCCCGGTTGTGAAAACAGCCGGGACCATTCTCTTTTCAAACCAAGCGCTTGGCCAAGCGCGGCGCCGGGGCTACAACGCCCGCGTGGATTTGGCACAGGACCACAATCGGCGAGTCTGGGACGAGCGAGTTAAGC
>WTHH01000467.1 GCA_011523195.1 Verrucomicrobiales bacterium | reverse complement strand
CGCAAGGACGGCGCGGCGATTGGCTACTGAGCCGCCCGCGTGTACGCTTGGCCAACGATGAGTGCGCGCGAAAAAATCCTGTCTCTCGAGCAACTGCCCCCCTGGCGTGATCAACTCCGCGAGGACGGCAGAAAACTTGTGGTAACCAACGGCTGTTTCGACCTGCTCCACGCCGGGCACGTGACCTACCTCGAGCAGGCGGCCTCGCATGGCGACGTGTTGTTGGTCGGCTGCAACGGCGACCAATCGGTGCGCGAACTCAAGGGGCCAAGCCGGCCGCTCAACGCCGAGGCCGACCGCGCGCTCGTGCTGGCCGCGCTCGCATCGGTCGGCGCCGTGGCCATTTTTCCCGAGAAACGAGCAGTGAATTTTCTGCGCTTGGCCAAGCCGGACGTCTACGTGAAGGGCGGCGACTACACGCCGGAGACGCTGGTGGCCGACGAACGGGAGGCGGTGAAATCAGCCGGCGGAGAGATCGCAATTATCTCGTTCGTGCCTGGCAAGTCGACCACCTCGATCATCGAGCGAATGAACGACTGAGCATCGAATGCATTCCTTTTTGAAACGCGGATGGACTTGGCTGGCCTTTGGCCTTGCCTGGTTTGCGATTGGCCAAGCGCCCGGCCAAGCGGCGGAGTTTGACCAGCCGCCGGAGTGGGCGCGGGAGGCGATCTGGTACCAGATTTTTGTCGAGCGATTCCGCAACGGCGATCCCGCCAACGATCCCCGCCCGGACTACATGCAGGGATCGTATCCGGGCTTCGTGCCGGACGGCTGGAAGATTACCCCATGGCATCAGGATTGGTACGAGCAGGAGGAATGGGCGAAGGTCGAGGGGGAACATTTTCACAAGCTCGCCGCCGCGCGGCGCTTCGGTGGCGACCTGCAGGGAGTGCTCGACAAACTCGACTACCTGCAGGATCTCGGCATCAACGCCATTTATTTCAACCCGCTCAACGACTCGCCGTCGCTGCACAAATACGATGCCCGCCACTACCGGCACATCGACCGGACGTTTGGCCCGGATCCAGCCGGCGACACCGCGATCATCGACGCCGAGAACCCGGTCGACCCCGCCACGTGGAAGTGGACGGCGGCGGACAAGTTGTTCCTGAAATTGATCCGCGAGGTGCACCGCCGCGACATGCGGGTGATCATCGACTATTCGTGGAACCACACCGGCAACACGTTTTGGGCATGGAAGGATCTCTTGAAAAATCAGGCCAAGAGCCGATTCCGAGACTGGTACGACATCATCTCGTTTGACGATCCGGAGACTCCGGAAAACGAATTTAAGTTCAAGGGCTGGCTCGGCGTGAAAACGCTGCCGGAACTCAAAAAGGTCAACGTCACCGGCAAACGCGAAGGCCACGGTTACGTCTTCGAAGGCGATCTGCAACCGGAGGTCAAAGCGCACGTCTTCAACATCACCCGGCGCTGGCTGGACCCGAACGGCGACGGCGACCCGTCGGATGGCGTGGACGGCTTCCGGCTCGATGTCGCCACGCACGTGCCGCTTGGCTTCTGGCGCGACTACAGAAAATTCGTTCGCAAAATCAACCCCGACGCCCTGCTGCTCGGCGAGGCGTGGTGGACCAAGTGGCCCGACGAACTGATGGACCCGAGGCCGTTTTTGCAGGGCGACATTTTCGACTCGGTCATGCATTATCAATGGTACAAGCCGGCGCGGCGATTGTTCGCGCAGGCGGAGGGAGGCATAAAGCCAACCGAATTCATCGCCGAGATGAACCTCGTGTACGCCGGCTATAGCCCGGCGCAGACCCAAAACATGATGAACCTCGTCGCGAGTCACGACAGCCCGCGCTTCGGCACCTCGTTTCAAAACAAGCACAAGTACAAGTACCGCATGGGCGCACGCGGCAACAAGGAACTCAAGCTCGGCCCGCCCGGCGCAGACGTCGTGCGCGAAATGCGGATGATGTTGCTGCACCAGTTCACCTTTACCAGTGCGCCACACATCTGGAGCGGAGACGAACTCGGCATGTGGGGCGCAGACGACCCCGACTGCCGCAAGCCGCTGCTTTGGAACGACGTGGAGCACCGTCCACAGGTCTTCACGCCGGACGGCCAGCGCCACACGCCGATCCCGGTGAAGCCGGACAGGGAGATGTTTAACTTTCACCGGGAACTGATCGCCCTCCGGAAAAAACGACCGGACTGGTCACGCGGAAAACTGCAATATGTCCTCGCGAACGATGCGAAAATGACGCTGGCCTATCGTCGTGACCACGAAAACAACCGGTCGATCGTGTCGTTTAATTTCTCGGATACACCGCAGTCGATCCGGCTGAAAGTCGGGCTCATCAACGAGGCGGGCGTGTTGATTTCGTCGCGCGCGGACGTGGTGAAAAATCTCAGGGCAGAAGACAGCGAACTGGAATTCGAGCTGGCCCCGGTCTCGGGTGCAGCCGTGCGGCTCGACTGAGTGTCACTTGCCTTTCGGCTCGAAGACGAACAGCTGGTTCGGCTCGCCGACGATGTACAGCGTCCCCCGCTTGTCCAGCGCGACGCCCTCGGCCTTGAGCACGGTTTGCTTCAGGCCGGACCGCCCGCCCTTCAACGACAGGCGGCTTTTCTCGATGCCGTACTTGTTGGCCTCCACCACGCAGGCGGACTCGTGGCTGAGGATCAGCAACCGCCCGCTGCTCCCGTCGTAATGCAGGCCGGAAATATCCTTCAGCCCGCGTCCCGCCAAAGTCATCAGGATGGACGTCGGTTTGTCCTCGCTGTTAGGCGGTGGGGGCAACACCTTGAAAATGGCGGCGGAGGCTTTTTCGCGCGCGGCGAAAAACCGCTTGGCCACGGGATCGTAAGCGAGACCCTCGATGCCGTTGAGTGAGTTGACCTTGATGTCGAGCTTGAGCTTTTCAGCCTTCTTCCAACTGACCCCGCCATCGCCCGGCTCGAGTTCAGCGATCACAATGTTGCACTTGGCTTCCTCAACGATGGCAAAATGGTCGTCGCCCAGCCAGACAATGCCCTCGGTGTCATTAAACTTGTTCAGGTCGATCTTCCGCTTGAGCGATCCGTCGAAGCCGATCTCGACCACCCGCTGCGGCTGATCCAGCACGACGAACAGACTGTCGCGACCGGCGTGGTAAGCCAAACCAGAGGCGTTCGCCTTCACCCCCTCAATGACGATCGGCCCCTTGGCCAGCGTATACTGGTCGAGGGCCAACGACTCCTCCGCTTGGCTAAGCGCTTGGCCAAGCAGCAGCAGCGTTCCCATAAAAAACGATCTCATCCTTAAGACGGCGGCAATCTACACCGCGAACCTCCCGCTGTCACCCAAGTCATGAACGAATCGCCCCGGCTGGGTATTCGAATTGTGTTGTGCTAATTTTCACAGGTAATAACGATCTACCGAGTAATCTGTCATGCTCATCGTATTCTTCGTTGCACTCATTTACTTCCGTCAAGAGTTGTTGCTCTGCTTTGGCCTGAAGGGGTTGGCGTGTTGGCTTGGCAGTTTCATCGGAGGCTATGTGCTCATCAGCCTCGTTTGGCCCCCGGGTACGATTGGCTGGATGACTATCGTACCCATACTCTTCACCCTGATTGCCAGGGTTCGGTACAATCGGTTGTATTCGCCCTCAATCATTTGCTCTGAGAAAATGTGGGAACTGGAAAAAGCGGCCCGCGAGCACGCCGCCGAACAGGCGTTCGAAGAGTCCAGGGCTATCGTTCCCAGGCACGTCGAACACGATGAACCTAGGGCGGACAACAAAAACGAGACGCCCTGACCGCTGGACTTTGGCCGAGGTTCGGGGCAGCTTTTCTGCATGAGCGAGGCCAAGCTCGAGCAATTGAAAAACATCCTTCGCGGGTACGAATCCTGTCTGGTTGCTTACTCCGGCGGGGTGGACTCTGTACTGCTCGCCTGCGTGGCGCACCGGGTGCTAGGCGAACGCGCACTCTCGGTAATCGCCGATTCCCCGAGCCTGCCGCGCCGAGAACTGGCCGAGGCGCAGGAGATCTCACAGGTGCATGGCTTCCCATTGCGCATTGTGAAGACACAGGAATTTGCCAACCCGGACTACACCGAGAATCCGATTAACCGCTGCTACTTCTGCAAACACGAGTTGTTCACCCACCTCGAGCCGATCGCGGCTGAGGGCGATTTTGCCGTGCTGGCCTACGGAGAGAATGCGAGCGACATCGGCGACCACCGGCCGGGTGCCGAGGCGGCAAAAAAATTCGAGGTGCGTGCCCCGCTCAAGGAGGCCGGGATGAGCAAGGAAGACATCCGTGCCTGCTCAGCCGCGCTCGGTTTGCCGACCGCGGACAAGCCGCAGATGCCGTGCCTCAGCTCGCGCATCCCTTACGGACAGGAAGTCACGCGCGAAAAACTGGCGATGATCGAGGAGACCGAGGGGATGCTGCGCGACGCCGGCTTTCGTGAAGTGCGCGTGCGGCACCACGAGCAGCCGGAAGGTGCATTGGCCCGACTGGAGCTTGGCCCCGAGGAGATGAAACGATTTCAGGCCGAGGAACTATTGCCAACGGTGACCGAGCGATTCCGGGCGGCCGGATTTTCCGGAGTCACACTCGACACGCGCGGCTACCGCCGGGGCAGCCTCAACGAGGGTATCCCGGAGGAAAAACTGGCCACGGGTTGATGCGAAAAAAAATCGTCAGGCTCGAGGATCTACCGGAGGGGACAACCAAGCGCTTTTCCTTTCAGCGCGACGGCATGCGGGTGGATGCGTTCGTCGCCAATTTCAAGGGAGACATCGTGGCGTACGAAAACCTCTGCCGCCACCTTCCGATCACGCTTGATTACGGCGACGGGGAGTTTTTCAGCAGCGACGGCAGCCTGTTCGTCTGCCAGACACACGGTGCATTCTACGAACCTAAAACCGGCCTGTGCATCGACGGCCCCTGTGCCGGCGCCAGCCTAATCCCGCTGGAAACCGAACAATCCGACGGCCACATTTTTCTCGTCCGTTGACTTGGCCAAGCCCTTGGCTATGCGGGTCAGAGCGCCTTGGCGGCGATGTCGCTGCGGGTGAAGGCACCTTCGAACTGGATTTTTGCCGCCGCCTCGTAGGCGAGATCGCGGGCGGCCTGCAGCCCTTGGCCAAGCGCGGTGACCCCCAGCACGCGTCCGCCGGCATTGACGACATTCCCATCATCGAGCTTGGTTCCGGCGTGGAACACTTTGACCCCCGGAAGCGCATCGGCATCGGCGATGCCGGTGATGACCTTGCCCTTCTCGTAGCTGCCGGGATAACCGCCCGAGGCGATTACGACGCACACCGCCGACTGGTCGCTCCAGCGCAGCTCATGTTGGTCGAGCGTGCCGTCGATGCTGGCCTCAAACAGGTCGACGAGGTCGTTCTCGAGGCGCGGAAGGTACACCTGCGTCTCCGGGTCGCCGAAGCGCGCGTTGAACTCGAGCACCTTCAGCCCGTCGTCGGTGAGCATGATGCCGGGGTAAAGCATTCCGCGAAAGTCGATGCCCTCGGCGGCGCAACCGGCGAGCCACGGCTCGAGCACGGCGTTGGCAATCTCGTTGAGTTTTTCGTCGCTCAAAAACGGCACCGGCGAGTAGGTGCCCATGCCGCCGGTGTTCAGCCCTTGGTCGCCGTCGAGAGCGCGCTTGTGATCCTGCGAGCTGGGAAACAGCTTGGCAGTTTTGCCGTCGCACAAAGCGTGCAGCGAAACCTCCATGCCGGTGATCAATTCCTGAATCAATACGCTCGAGCCGGCGTCGCCAAACGCGCGGTCGGTCATGATCTGGTCGATTGCCGCGTTGGCCTCGTCCGGCGTGTTGCAAATCAGCACGCCCTTGCCAAGCGCGAGGCCGTCGGCTTTGACGGCGCATTTGCCGTCGAGCGACGCGGCAAATGCTCGGGCCTCGGCGGCGGCGGTGAACGACGCGGACTTCATCGTCGGCACGCCGTTGCGGTCCATGAATTCCTGCGAGAAAATTTTCGACGACTCGAACTGCGCGGCCTGCTGCGTCGGTCCCCAAACGCGGAGTCCGGCGGCCTGAAACTGGTCGACGATGCCCATCGCCAGCGGGTTGTCAGGGCCAACGACCGTGAGGTCGATCTGCTGTTCACGCGCAAACTCGAGCAGTGCCGGCAGGTCCTCCGCACCAATGCCGACGCACTCCACCGCCGAGCCGTTGGCCGCGACGGTTTCGCCGGCGATCCCCGCGTTGCCGGGGGCGCACCACATCTGCGTGGCGCGGGGCGACTGCGCCAGCTTCCAAACTAGGGCGTGTTCGCGGCCGCCTCCACCGATAACCAGAATCTTCATCGAAATTTCGGGTGGCGCATCGTAAATCAGCCGCCGCTTTGGGAAAGCATTTTTCCCGGCGACCGACTCGGCTACACTGCCGCCATGCCATCCGGGTTGCTCAAGATCGTGTCCGGCGGCCAGACCGGGGCCGACCGCGCCGCACTGGACTGGGCGTTGGCTAACGGCCTGGCGTGCGGCGGCTGGTGCCCGCTTGGCCGCTTGGCGGAGGACGGCGTAATCGACGCCCGGTATCCACTGCGAGAGACGCCCGAGCCAAGCCCGGCGCAGCGCACGGAATGGAACATCCGCGACAGCGACGGCACGTTAATCGTCAGCTTGGACAAGCGCCTAATTGGCGGCACCCGACTCACGGATGACTTGGCCATGCGCTTGGCCAAGCCGCACTTGGTGCTGGCAAAAGAAGACGGAGAGCTGCCGGCACAGGCAACGGCGCTGCGGCAGTTCATTGCGGCGAACAACATCGCAGTGCTTAACGTCGCCGGCCCCCGAGCCTCGGGCGAACCGGGCATCGCCGCTCACCTCACAGCGCTGCTCAACGCCGCGCTTGGCCAGAAGGAAGCGGGTTAAAAATAATTTGAGCCGACGCGGCTTTGCCGTCACTCTCCCCGCGCTGAAATGCGAAAGGTGAACATAGGACTTGTGGGGTGTGGCACGGTCGGCAGTGGCGTGGTGCAGGGGCTGGCCCGCAACGGCTCGCTAATGGGATCGCGCCTCGGGGTGAAGTTTTCGCTCGGCGGCGTGGCGGTGCGCAATGCAGGCAAGGCCCGGGCGGTGCGCGTAGCCAAGCGGCTGATCACCACCGACTGGGAGTCGCTCGTTCGCGATCCAAAGGTCGACGTGGTGATGGAGTTGATGGGCGGCACGACGACTGCGCGCAAGGTGGTCGCCGAGGCGTTGAAGCTGGGAAAGCCGGTGATTACCGCCAACAAGGCGTTGATCTCCGCGCAAGGCGAATCGATTTTTAGGCAGGTCGAGAAAAACGGTGGCAACCTTTACTACGAGGCGGCGGTCGCCGGCGGCATCCCGATCATCAAGTCACTGCGCGAGGGACTGAGCGGTAACCGAATCCAGCGGCTGTACGGTATCCTCAACGGCACCTGCAATTTCATCCTCACGCAGATGGAGGCCGAGGGGCGGGACTTCGAGGACATTTTGGCCGATGCACAGCGGAAGGGCTACGCCGAGGCCGAGCCGTCCCTGGACGTGGACGGCTTTGACGCGCAGCACAAGGCCGGGATCCTAGCCTCGCTGGCGCACGGGTTTTGGATCAAACCAAGCCAGATTTTTGTTGAGGGCATCCGACACATCACGACGCTCGACATTGAGTTTGCGCGGCGCATGGGCTACTGCATCAAGTTGCTTGGCATCGTCAAGAAACTGGGTGACAACGTGCAAATTGCCGTCCACCCGGCAATGGTGCCGGAGAAACATGTGTTGGCTAACGTTAGCGGCGTTTACAATGCCATTCTCGTTCGCGGCGATATCGTGGGCGACACGCTGCACTACGGGCAGGGCGCCGGAGCGGATGCCACGGCGAGCGCAGTGTTGAGTGACCTAGCCGATGCGGCGTTGGACTTGAAAAACGGCAGCATGGGTCGCGTACCCCCGTTTGTCCCGCATGAGGAAAAAGGCAGCGTGCTGCCAATTGATAAGGCGGTCAGCCCATTTTACCTGCGCCTGAGCGTGATTGACCGGCCGGGCACGCTGGCCAAGATCGCGACCATCCTTGGCGAGGCCAAGATCGGCATCTGCTCTGTGATGCAGCCAGAGGGGCACGTCGGGGAGAGTGTGCCTCTGATCATGATGCTGCACGACGCACCGGACGCCGCAATGCAAAAGGCGTTAAAACGTATTGCGCGTCTTTCGGCCGTCAAGGCCAAGCCTACGATGATTCGCGTTGAGAATTTCGACTAAAGTGGAAGAAAAAAACAATATACTGGCCGCATGGCCAGGTCTAATTCGACGTTATGCCGATCACTTGCCCGTGAGCAACGAGACACCAGTTGTGACTCTGCTCGAGGGCAACACACCGCTCATTCATGCCGAAAGGCTCGCCAATGAAATCGGCGGAGAGATAGATTTGTACCTCAAATACGAAGGACTTAACCCCACTGCCTCCTTTAAAGATCGGGGCATGACGATGGCTGTATCCAAGGCCAAAGAAAACGGAGCTGAGGTGATAGTCTGTGCTAGCACAGGAAATACATCCGCCTCTGCGGCTGCCTATGCAGCTCAGGCTGGCCTAAAGTGTATAGTGCTTTTACCCAACGGAAAGATCGCTTTAGGAAAACTGGCTCAAGCACTGATGTATGGCGCAACCACAATAGCGATCGAAGGCAATTTTGATGACGCCTTGCGCATCGTTCGTGAGTTGGGCGATGTAAGTAAAGTAGAGGTAGTTAACAGCATCAATCCGGTGCGGATTGAAGGTCAAAAGACAGCTTCATTTGAAGTGGTAGACCAGCTTGGTCAAGCGCCAGACTTTCACTTTCTACCCGTCGGTAACGCCGGCAACATCACCGCCTATTGGCGAGGATATAAGGAATATAATGATGCGGGGAAAATAAATTCAACTCCTAGGATGTTTGGATTTCAAGCGGCCAATGCAGCCCCCCTTGTTGATGGTGCGCCGATCAAGAGTCCACAAACAGTAGCAACTGCCATCCGCATTGGGAATCCTGCCAGTTGGGATGGAGCCACTAATGCTGTTAAGGAATCTAATGGACACATTGGCAAAGTTACTGATGAAGAAATTCTTAGTTCATACAAATTGGTCGCCCGCTCGGAAGGAATTTTTGCAGAACCTGCCTGCGCTGCTCCATTGGCAGGATTGATTCATTGTATTCGGGATGGGAAAATTCCAATTGGAAGTAAGATTGTTGTCACTCTAACCGGCCACGGTCTGAAAGACCCTGACAATGCAATTAATGTAGCAGGTGCGGAGCCAAAAGTAATTCCGCCTGAATTGGACGCTGTGAAGCGAGTACTTGGGATTTAGCTAAGATTGAAAATATCTGCTTGGCTTGCCATTGAGGTGTCACGCTTTTACCGTCAGTCGTTTTTATGGAAAAAGTAGTCATTATTGGGTCTGGCTGTGCCGGACTGACTTCCGCAATTTACACCGCCCGCGCCAACCTCGAGCCGCTGGTGCTCACCGGCGCCATGCCGGGCGGGCTGCTCACCACGACGAGTATCGTTGAGAATTTCCCCGGATTCTCGAAGGGCATCGACGGCACGGAGTTGATGGTGGAGATGCAGCAGCAGGCCGAGCGTTTCGGGGCGAAGATCCAGTTTGGCAGCACGGTTGAGGCGATCGATTTCAGCGGCCAACCGCTCAAACTCACGGTCGACGGTAAGGAGGTCGAGACGCAGACGGTGATCATCGCCAGCGGCGCCGGCCACCGGCATCTCGGGCTTGAGAGCGAAGCCAAGCTCGAGAAAAAAGGGGTCACCTACTGCGCCACCTGCGATGGCGCTCTGCCGATGTTTCGCGACCAGCCGCTCGTGGTGGTTGGCGGCGGCGACTCCGCCTGTGAGGAGGCCACGTATCTCACCCGGTTCGCCTCCAAAGTCTATCTCGTGCACCGGCGCGACGAGCTGCGGGCGTCCAAGATCATGGCAGAGCGGACGTTGGCCAACGACAAAATCGAGCCGGTCTGGCATTCGGAGGTCATCGAGGTGATGGACGTCGAACAGGAAAAGGTGACCGGCGTGAAGGTGCGCAACAATCAGACCAACGAGGAAAGCACGATTGACTGCGCCGGGTTGTTCATCGCGATCGGGCACATACCCAACACGCAACTTTTCAATGGCGTCATAGACATGGATGATGCCGGCTACATCCTGCCCAAGCGCGGGCAAGAAACCAACGTGACCGGTGTCTACGTAGCGGGCGACTGCTCCGACCAGGTCTACCGGCAGGCGATCACGGCGGCCGGTCAGGGCTGCGCGGCGGCGATCGATGCCGAACGGCATCTCGCCTCGCTGGACCAGTGAGGCTGCGCTTGGCCAAGCCGCGCAATTAGCGCACACTCCCGGGCGATGCAGCCACGCAAGGCACAGATTAAGCGCGACACCGGCGAGACGAAGATTCGGCTCAGCCTCAACATCGATGGCAAAGGCAAGTCGAAGATTGCCACCGGCATTCCGTTCTTTGACCACATGCTCACATTGTTTGCCAAGCACGCCACGGTCGATCTCAACCTCCGTTGCAATGGGGACATCGAGGTGGATCATCACCACACGGTCGAGGACTGCGGCATCGCGCTTGGCCAGGCGTTTGTCGAGGCGCTGGGCGACAAGAAGGGCGTGCGCCGATACGGCACCGGGTTTGACCCTTGCAACCCGTTCACCGGCGAAGCGTACGTGCCGATGGACGAGTGCCTGACACGCTGCGTGATCGATTTCAGCAACCGGCCGCACCTCGCGTGGCGCGGTCTGGCCCGGCACCACCAGAAGGGCATCACCGAGGCCGACAAGTCACAGGACATGTCGTCGGTATTCCGCTTCGGGCTGGCGAAGGAGTTTTTTCAGGCGTTCACCAACGACGCCCGCTGCAACCTACACTTGGAACTGCTTTACGGTGACGAGCCACACCACATCGTGGAGGGCTTGTTCAAGGCCTTCGCACGCGCGACCGACTTCGCCTGTCAACACGACCCCCGCATCGCTGGGCAGATTCCGAGTACGAAGGGAAAATTGTAAATCGCCTTGAATACCCTCAAGGGGTAAGGCGTCCGAGAAAATGCCGTCTGTACCGGACTATTCAACGGCAAAGGAACCGCAATTGGTCAACTGGGCCAAGGAGGGGGATTTGCAGTCGTTCGAGGAACTGGTCTCCCGGTACCGCGACCGGGCTTACGCACGTGCCTTCAGCATCATGCGTAACGAGGATCTCGCGGTTGATCTTTCCCAAAATGCGTGGGTCAAGGCGTGGCAACGCCTGGCACAATTCCATGGCGAGGCCAGCTTCCCAACCTGGCTGAACCGGATCGTGACCAACCTGTGTCTAGACGAGCTGCGGCGACGCAAGCGGGCGCGGATGGATTCCATCGAGGAAATCGAGGAAGCCACCGGGCCGGTCGAAAACCGGATGGAGATACAGGAAGTCGACCCGATGGAGCGACTCAACCGGGAGGAACTCAGGGAGAGAATCGACGCCGCCATGGCCAAGCTGTCAGACAACCACCGCACCGTGCTCGTGCTCTACGAATACGAACAAATCGAGTACAAGCACATTGCCGAAAAAATGGGCACCTCCATCGGGACCGTGATGTCCCGGTTGTTTTATGCCCGAAAAAAAATGGCGGCACTCCTTGGCGAAACGCTGAAACGGGACGGATTAATCGAATGAACGAAAACGAAATACAGCTAAAGGTTCAGGCCTTGGTGGACGGTGAACTCACCGGACGCGAGGCGGAAGCACTGCAACAACGTATCAACGACGATGCCAAGCTGCAGCATCTACATGCGAAGCTTACGCAGATGCGCGGGCTCATCGCCGACAGCGAGTTGCCCCGCCCCTTGCCGGAGTCCAGGGATTTTTACTGGAACAAAATCGCGGAGACGATCGAGCACGAGAAGCGCGCCGGGGAACGGGCCGCACCGCCCAAGCCGGTCAGTCGATGGCTGTTGCGCTGGCTCGCACCGGTGGCGGGTGTCTCGGCGCTCGTGCTGCTACTCACCCTTCAGCAGCCCACAGCACCGGACCTGGGGATCACCCTCAACAGCGACCACGAACTGGAGATGTCTGACGACGAGATTGACGTGATGACTTACAACTCCGACGACGACTCCATGAGCATCGTCTGGCTGGACTACTCCATGGACATTCAGAGGGATTACATGGAACTATGGCTTGATTGAGCCGGTACGAGCGAATAAGAACTCCTACTTTGCGATGACATTGTTACGCAGACACAATTTAAACCGGGTCACTTTCCTGATGGTACTGCTGCTGTTTGCCGGCGGCGGGTTAGCATCGGTGCAGGCCGACTCGCTCACCGTCAACGCCCGGCTAGTCCTAGGCACCAGCAAGGAAAAACAGGGTAGCAAAAAAGTCAGTGAATCCATCCGCAAACGGCTTGCCAAGGTGTTCAAGTGGATGCATTACCACCAGCTCAGCAGCAAAAAACTGACGATCGATGACTCCAAGACCGTCACTTCAAAGCTCAGCAAAAACGCGTCTATCAAGGTGACCAACCAGAAGAACGGCAAGGTATCCGTCAGCCTGTTTAGCGGTGGAAAAATGTTGCTGCAAAAAACTCAGACTCTCCGCTCCGGGCAATACATGGTGCTCGCCGGCAAATCCACCGGCGACTCCGCCTGGTTCATCGTCCTCTCCAAGTCCAACTAATCCCGCTTGGCCAAGCGGGACGGAGCTTTTTCCTACCCTTTTTCGCCTCTCGCCACCCTCCCGGCGGCGGGTTTTTTCGCGTGCGAAGGTATGGTTTTCAAAGCGCTTGGCCAAGCGAGGGACAAAAATGGGCTGTAGCACAATATGTTGTGTTCGATGTTTGGTTTTAATCACAATATACTGCACTTTAAATGTTTCAGAATAATGGATTTAGGGGTTGTGAAATATAGGTGTTTTTTGATACAAGTGGGCGTTTACCGGGCAAGCCGTGGCAGCGGTTTTTGCAGCCTGTCTTGGCCCAGATTTTTAATCCTGTTTGAACTATTAAAGTGCCTAAAGAAACCGCGAGTACCGACCGGTACGATGCAACCAAAATTGACAAACTAGAGGGTCTGGAGGCCGTACGGAAACGGCCTGGGATGTACATCGGTGACCCTGACGAAAACGGACTCCATCACTGTGTTTACGAGGTGCTCGACAACTCGATTGACGAGCACTTGGCCGGGTTCTGTAATAAGATCAAGGTCGCCATTCATGTGGACGGATCGGTGTCGGTGGAGGACGACGGCCGCGGCATCCCGGTGGACACGCACAAGAAGTTCAAAATGCCGGCGGTGGAGCTGGTGCTCACAAACCTGCACGCGGGCGGTAAGTTTGGCCAGGGGGCGTACAAGTACTCCGGCGGTCTCCACGGTGTGGGTGCCAAGTGCGTGAACGCGCTGTCCATCTGGTTCAAGGCGGAGATTTATCGGGACGGCAAGGTTCACTACATCGAATTCGAGCAGGGAAAGACGACCAAGAAGCTGGATGTCATTGGTAAGACGAAGAAAACCGGCACGAAGATCACCTTCCTGCCTGATCCGGAAATCTTCACGGTCACAACCGAGTACAAGTTTGAAATCCTGCACCACCGGTTACGCGAGTTGGCGTTCCTGAATCCGGGCATCACGATCGTCCTGACCGACGAACGGGAGGACGGCAAGAGCGAGTCGTTCTTTTACAAGGATGGCATCGTGCAGTTCGTGAAGCAGATCGGTGAAAACAAGCAGGTCATCCACTCGAAGCCGATTGCGTTTCACTCGACCAAGGACGAGGTCATCGTGGACTGCGTGATGCAGTACAACTCAAGCTACAACGACCAGATTTTGTGCTTCGCCAACTCGATCCCAAACTCGGACGGCGGCACGCACTTGACCGGATTCCGCACCGCGCTTACCAGGGCAATCAACCAGTATGCCAAGGCGAACAAACTGCTAAAGGACAAGGATCCAAGTCTATCGGGGGACGACGTGCGCGAGGGTTTGATCTGTATCCTCAGCGTGAAGCTGCCTAACCCAAGGTTCGAGTCGCAAACTAAGGTGAAGCTCGTCAACGCCGAGGTGGAGGGCGTGGTGTCGTCGATCGTGTACGAAGGCTTGATGGGCTACTTCGACACCAACCCGTCGCTTGGCAAAAAGATTGTCGATAAGTGTTTGACGGCGGCGCGCGCTCGCGAGGCGGCCCGCAAGGCGCGGGACACTGTACGCAAAACGGCAATGACCGGTGGCGGATTGCCCGGCAAACTGGCCGACTGCTCCGACCGCGACCCGGCCAACACTGAGTTATACATCGTGGAGGG
>WTHH01000418.1 GCA_011523195.1 Verrucomicrobiales bacterium | reverse complement strand
AAGTGGGACGCCAAAGAATTGCGCTCTAGAGCGCAATTCTTTGGCGTCCCACTTCACCTCTTCGCTGGCGCGGATGGCGAGGTTGCCGAGAAGCACCATTTCGGTGAACGGGCCCGCGATCTCAAAACGGCTGAGCGGCTTGTGGCCCTTGCCGGTGGCGGCATCCACCCACTCGGCGTAGTTGTCCTTCGTCCGGGGAATGCTTTTTTCGGTCTCAGCCTCGATCTGTTTGACTTCGTCCTCATCGCGTCCGGTGATCAGCCACTCCGTTGAGCGGCGGTTGAAAAACATCCGCCCCTTGTCGCCGATTAATACCGAGCCGAATGCACCCTTGCCCTTTTTGACCATTTTGACGCCATCGGTTGTCTCCAGAGACGGTCCGTTTTGCAAGCCGTTCTTCATTCCGTCGTACCAAACAAGTTTCACCGGTGGCCGCTTGCCGCGATAGCCGAATTGGTAATCGATGACCGCCCATTTCGGCGCGCTCTCGACTGAGTTTCCGCCATGCTGTGCCTTGACGCTGCTCGGCGCTCCCAACTCAAGACTCCACCAGGCCATGTCCATGATGTGGCAGGCCATGTCGCCCAGCGCACCGGTACCAAAATCCCACCAACCACGCCACGCAAACGGAACGTAACCCTTGCCATATTCGCGGAACGGAGCCGGCCCAAGCCAATTATCCCAGTCCAAGCCCTTGGGTATGTTCGCCTTGGCCGGGCGCACCTTCATACCCTGCGGCCAGATCGGGCGATTGGTCCAAATGTGCGCCTCAGTGACGTTACCGATGATCCCGGCCCGTACCAATTCGACTGCCCGGCGAATCGGCTCCCCCGCATGGGCCTGATTGCCCATCTGCGTGGCAACACCGGTCTCCGCTGCCAACTTGGTCAAGTGACGCGCCTCATACACATTGTGCGTTAGCGGTTTTTGGGTGTAGCAATGCTTGCCCATCTTCATCGCCAGCGACGTGGCCACCGCGTGCGTATGATCCGGTGTAGAGATCGTGCAGGCATCGATGCTCTTGCCCATCTTCTCCAGCATCACGCGGAAATCCTTAAACCGCTTGGCCTTGGGATGCGCCTTAAACATGTTCGCGCCGCGATCGTCATCGACGTCGCACAGCGCAACAATGTCCGCCCCAGCCTTGGCCGCGCCAGTGATATCCGCCCGGCCCTTGCCGCCGGCACCAATTCCGGCAACTGCCAGTCGGCTGTTCGCGCCAAACACACAGCTTGGCACCACCTGAAAGCCCATCGTGGCCACGGCACTCGCCCCAAAAAACCGGCGGCGGTTCATCTTCATTTTGTTCGTTTTTGTGGACATAAAATTAAGTCACGTCTTGTTTGCGTGTTCTCTTTTTTGCTTTAGATAATGCATTAGTCACCAAACTAGTTGGAATGGCGATAATTCCTATCCCCAATAGCGTTACAACCGCTGTAAACACCCTGCCCCCCAAAGTGACAGGGTATACGTCCCCATATCCAACCGTAGTTAATGTCGCCACGGCCCACCACATGGAAGCGGGTATCGACGAAAACTTATCCGGCTGCGCTTCGTGTTCAAACATATAGATCCCAACAGCAGAGAGATAGAGCAAAATCAAAACTACGAATCCGAATAATACCAAATCGCTCCGTATATCCCAAATCGCTGCCTTTATCTCATCAATCGCACGAACCATCCGTCGACTTCTAAATAATTTAAAAACACGAAATAATCGGAGTACCCTTAGAGCCAGCGAATTAGCTCCAACTAGAGATGGCAATATCGAAAGAACATCGATCACACCAAACACACTAAAAAGGTACTTAACAGGACGCTCGTAAACCGCGAGCCTTATAATTAGTTCAATGGTAAAAATGATTGTGAAACCAATTTCAAGAGATTCAAAAATATCTTCGTGAGTCTTCTTTAAAGAAGGTACTGTCTCCAGTGTCAGGTTGATTAGATAAAGCACGATTACAACCACGACAACAATCCCCAGGCCTCCATCGTCAATTGAGTTTGCTATTTTCTTTCTCCTAGTCACTTTTTCAATGCAGTGCGGGTCGAAATTTTAGCCCGGCGACTATTTTGCCCTCTTCGTCGTTGAGGTATTCAAGACGCTCGTAGACGTGTTTCTTTTCAAAATATTCCAGAGCCATCTTCACGAAGATGTGGCCGTGCTTGGCCTCGGACACCCAAAGCTCGTGATAAAACACTCTCAACTGCTCGTCATTCGTCATTGCCTCGGAGACCAAGCGAAACCGCTCGGCCCCGCGGCATTCAATAATTGAGGCCAACAACAACCGGTCAAGAAATCGACGTTGTGAGTCGCTGTGAATCAATGTCATCAACGCTTTGATGTACGGGTCCGTCTCGATTTCTTTGGCAAGAGGTATGCCACGCTCCCGCATGACCTCGTAGACCTGCTGAAAATGTTCCAACTCCTCCACCCCGGTTGCGATGAGTTCCGGGATGATCTCGAGCCGATCCGGGTACTTGGCCACGAGACTCATTGACATGGCCGACGCCTTCCGCTCACAGTCCGCATGATCCTGCAGAAAAGCAGGCACATCCGCCATGACCGCATCCACCCACCCAGGAGACGTCGACACAGTTAAATCGAGGGAAAATTTCATCGGCAGCGGCAGGCTACCAACTTGGCCAAGCGACGGGTAGCGCGAAGTTCAAAAACAGAATCCTCCCACTTATTTTCCCCAGATCGATTATTACCAATTCAAGCTCTTGGCTAAGCGGTGGATCACTCGAGAGTTCACCCCCGAACTTCCACTATCCACAAAAACAGATAGTAATGGAAAAAATCAGAAGAAAGAGAATTACCGCAATAATTAACCTACTTGAGGCCGAGGACGTTTTCCATGTTGTAGAGGCCAGGGGACTGGCTGCAGGCCCAGATGGCGGCACGGAGGGCGCCGTTGGCGAAAGTGTTTCGACTCGCGGCCTTGTGGGTGAGTTCGAGTCGCTCGCCGTTCCCGGCGTAGACCACGGTGTGATCGCCGACAACATCGCCGCCGCGGAGGGAGTGCATGCCAATCTCAGAGTCGGTGCGTTCGCCAACGATGCCTTCACGGCCGTGGCGAAGCTCCTTCTCCAGCGAGACTTGTCGCACCTCGGCAAGGATTTCAGAGAGTGTAGCCGCCGTGCCGCTGGGGGCGTCCTTTTTCAGGCGATGATGCATCTCGATGACCTCGAGATCGAAGTCGGCGCCAAGCACCTCGGTCGCCTTGCGGGTCAGCCAAAAAAGAGTATTCACCCCGGTGGAAAAGTTGGACGCCCACACGATCGGAATCTCCGACTGCAACTTTAAAATAGCCTCCTTGTCCTCGACGGTGTGGCCGGTGGTGCCGATAACGAGTGCCTTTTTGTGCTCGGCACACAACTCGGCCACCGAACGGGTAATCTCGTGAAAACTAAACTCAATGACGGCATCGCTAGCGGCGATCACGTCGGCAAGGCTGTCGCCAACATCAATGCCGGCCGCGATCTCAATGTCAGGATTGGCCTCGCCGCAACTCAGCAGCGCCTGCCCCATTCGCCCTTTCGATCCGTTGATGATGACTCTGGTCATGTTCGCTTATTAGATGACACCGCAGGACTTCAGCGTCTTGGCCAAGCGTTTTCGGTTGTCCGCCGACATTTTGCAAAGTGGCAGACGATATTCTTCCGCGCACTTGCCCTGCATCGCGAGGGCGGCCTTAGCCGGCACTGGATTGGTCTCAATGAAAAGGTCCCGGAACATCGGGTAATACTGCTGATGCAGTTTGAGCG
>WTHH01000237.1 GCA_011523195.1 Verrucomicrobiales bacterium | reverse complement strand
CGCGCGGCCAGCCGTTTCATCGCAGCATCGAGGTGCAGGTGCTGGAGAACGCCTACGGCAACACGCGCGGCTACACGACGCACGGTGATATTTTCCCGATCCACGGCGCGAAGATGACGCCGGTCAACGGTCGGGGCGGCAGTCGGGCGTTCCCGACGGAGAACCGTTCCAAGCCGTCGCCGAATTGGAACCATTACCGGATCGTCTGCAACGACGGGAACATCTCACTGGCGGTTAACGGCAAGGTGGTCACGAAGGGCAGGGAGGCGAGTCCTCGCAAGGGTTACATATGCATCGAGTCCGAGGGTGGGGTGGTGCACTATCGCAACATGCGGATCAAGGAGCTGCCGGCGATACCGCTCAAGCCGGGGCAGGTGGCGATCGCGAACCGCGGGTATCGCTGTCTCTACACCGGCGTCGATTTGTCCGGGTGGAAGGCGTCGGATGGCTGGCGCTCGCACGACTGGCAGTTTCGTTTTCACGGCGAGACGGGCGGCATGGACAAGGTGCTGGAGTCGGAGGAGGTGTTTGGCGACTTCGGTTTTATTTTTGACGTGACCGTCTCGGACAAAACCAAGCCGCTGGAGTTTCAGCTTCGGGGCAACACGGCCTCGGCGGTTCGAGTCGCGCCGGATTTGTTCAAGAGCGACCTGGTACTTAAGGGGCGCAACTGGAACCGGTTCGAGGGCGAGCTGCGCGGGAACAAACTCACATTGAAACTCAACGGCCGCACGGTGGTCGATGGCCAAGCGCTGGACGGACTCCCGCCGAAGGGGCCGATCCGCATCGTGCCGGGAGGCCCGGTTTCGATGGCCAACGTGTATGTCCGTCGCTTGGCCAAGCGCTAATTTAATTTCGTGAAATTGCTTTTCCGATTTTTGATCGTTGTTGCGGCGTGGTCGCTTGGCCAGGCGCAGGCGCAAGAGCGGCACATCGGAAAGGGTTACCTGAACCTGCTGGCCTACTGGGATTTCGACAGCGCCAACGCGTTCAACGTCGGTACGGCGGTGGATGTCGTCTCAAAGATAGAGGGCGAGTTGCTTGGCGAACCCAAGCTGGTGGTGGGGCGTTCAGGTGAAAAGCTGGATCGGGCGATTGATTTCGGCACGGAGCCCGATGGTAATTGGATCAAGATTGACCAGAAGACTGACGACGGCGATTCCTGGCTCAAACCGGCGTCTGATTTCAATCAACTCACGGTTTCGTTCTGGCAAAAACTGCACACGGTTTCGCCCTCCTCCACGTTTTGGCTGGGCGCGGCCAGCGCCTCGAGCGGCGAGCGCAATGCCCAGGCGCATGTGCCGTGGGGCAACTCGACGATTTACTGGGACACCTCCGGCTGTTGCGACGGTCGCACGACGCGGATTAACAAAAAGTGGAACGGCGACTTCACGGATTGGCACCACTTTGTGTTTACCAAGGATCGCGACCGCAAGGCGATCTACATCGACGGCGAGTTGATTCACGAGGCCAAGAACAACTCACGGCTTAAGGCCGACTGGACGGTGGCGGCGATCGGCTCGGACAACAAGGGCGAGAGCAACGTCGCCGGGATGATCGACGAGTTCGCGGTGTTCGCCTCGGCCCTGACGGAGTCGGAGATTGGCCGCTTGGCCAAGGGCGCCGAGCCGACCGAGCTTGAGGAGCGCACCAACGTGGGCGAACCGGTGGAGGTACTGGAGCGCACCACAAACGTAACGCTTGGCCAAGCGCATGGGTTCTTCGATGAGCCGTTTGAGCTGACCATGAGCACCGCCTCGCCCAAGGCGGAAATCTGGTACACGACCAACAGCCGTGAGCCGTCGCGCGAGTCCGGCAGGCAGTACACTGAGCCGCTGACGATCAGCAAGACCACCGTGGTGCGCGCCGTGGCGCTGGAGGAGGGCAGGGCGCCGTCGAGGATGGAGACGCAGACGTACATCTTCCCGGAGCAGGTGATCAAAAAACCGAACATGCGCAAGTCGATCACCAACCACCGCACCTACGGACCGAAAATGCGCGACTCACTGATGAGTTTGCCGACCATGATCATCACCACCGGCCCGGCGATCAACGGAGTGGCGGAGACGTTCGGGTCGTTGGAATACATTCCGGGAAGCGAGGCCGCCGGGTTTCAGGTGAACGCCGGGATCCGGCACTTCGGCGGTGCGTGGACAAATTTTTCAAAGAAAAACTTTCGCATCTATTTCCGGCGAGAATACGGCGTGGGCAAGCTGCGTTACCCGCTTTTTGAGGGGCACGACAATGGCGTCGAGCCGGTGCGGGAGTTCGACCAGCTCAACCTGCGGGCTGGTTCGCACGACATGGTGCAGCGCGGGTTTTACATGTCCAACCGGTTTACCGACGACACGATGCTGGAGATGGGCCACATCAATCCGCACGGCCGGTTTGTGCACCTCTACATCGACGGCGCGTACTGGGGCATGTACCACCTACGCGAACGCTGGAACGCCGACATGCAGGCCAACTACCTCGGCGGCGACAAGCCCCACTACGAGGCGATCAACGGCAACTGGAACGTCGGCGGCTGGGCCGATCCCGGTGACCCGTACGACGGCGACGGCTCGGCGTGGACACGCATCAAGTCGTTCCGTGGCGACTACCAAAAAATCAGCCCGTACCTCGACGTACCCAACTACATCGACTTCATGCTGCTGTTCATGTTCGGGCACTCGGAGGGCGAGTACCGCTGCGTCGGCCCGGCGGATGTTGGCAGCGGCTTCAAGTTTTTCCTGAACGACGCTGACGGTTATCTCCGTACCAGTGCCGGCAACCGGACCAAGCGCGGCGCGCCTGGCCGGTCGAGCGGCGACGGCCCGGGCAGCATCTTCAGCATGCTGCACAAGGAGGGCACAACGGAGTATCGAATGATGCTGGCCGACCGGATTCATCGTCACCATTTCAACGACGGAGTCCTTACGCCGGAGAAAAACCTCGCCCGGCTCAACGCCCGTGTGGCGGAGGTCGAGCTGGCGTTCCTTGCCGAGGCGGCGCGCTGGGATTATCGCAGCCCCACCTCGTGGGCCTCCGCGCGCGACAAGATTATCGAGGACTGGCTGCCGGACCGGACGAGGGAGGTCGTCTCACAATATCGCGCCGCCGGTTTTTATCCGGGGATCGATGCGCCGGTGCCGAGCCTGCCCACCGGCCGGGTGGAGGCCGGGAGTGCGCTTCGTTTTCTCTCCAAGCACGGCGTCGCCTACTTCACAACAGACGGCAGCGATCCCCGGCTGCCGGATGGGATGATTGCCCCGTCGGCCATGGAGTTTCTGGATGCGATCAACGAACGGACGGCGATCGCAAAGGGTGCGGTCTGGAAATATTTTGATGTGGGTGAGGATCTTGGCAGCAGCCAGTTGGTTGAGGGTCACGCAGATTACTCGGAGGCCAACTGGAAACACCCAGCCTTTGACGATGCCAAGTGGGAAAGCGGCAAGGCCGAGCTGGGCTACGGGGAGGATGACGAGGCAACGCCGATCGACTTTGGTGGCGACAAAAACAACAAGCATATCACGGCTTATTTTCGGCACGCATTCACGTTGGAGTCGCTCGACCGGGCGGTCTCGGCGCGGCTGGAGTTGAAGCGAGACGATGGGGCAATTGTTTATCTAAACGGTGCCGAGGTGGCACGCGACAACCTGCGCCGCGGGCCGGTCACCGGTAAAACACAGGCGGACACAACCTCCGACGACGGGAACGATTTTCACGAATTCACCGTGCCGCTGGGGCTGCTGCGGAGCGGGCGCAACGTGGTCGCGGTCGAGGTGCACCAAACGAAGCCGACCAG
>WTHH01000115.1:2629-14395 GCA_011523195.1 Verrucomicrobiales bacterium | reverse complement strand
ATCATGGAGTTCAAGTACAACACCGCGGAGGCCGCCGGCCAAAACATGGTGACTATGGCCACCGACGCCGCCTGCCGCTGGATCAGGGGAAATTACCAGTCCAAAAACCCGTTCCGCCACCTTGTGGAGAGCAATTTTTGCTGCGACAAAAACCCGGCGCAAAAGACCATCCTGCACGGTCGTGGCCATCACGTGATCAGCAGTTGCACCGTCCCCAACGCCCTGCTGAAAAAACTACTGCGAGTGGATGTGGACGACATCGTGCGGTGTATCAACGACCTGCACCTCGGCTCCCAGTTGGCCGGTGTGGTCGGGCTGAACCTGCACACCTCCAACGCACTCGCCGCACTGTACCTCGCGCTCGGACAGGACGTCGCCTGCGTGGCGGAAAACTGCGTCGGCATCGGCACGTACGAGAAAATCGGGGGCGACCTGTTCGTTACCCTGAGCATGCCCTCGATCACCGTCGGCACGGTCGGCGGGGCCACCCGACTGACACAACAACACCGCAACCTCGAGCTGCTCGGCTGCACCGGGGAAAACGGTTCCCGCAAACTCGCGGAAATTATCTGCGCCTCCGCGCTAGCACTGGAAATCTCATTGGCGGGCGCCATCGTCAGCAACGAGTTCGCGCGTGCACATGCCCAGTTCGGAAGGTAATCGCACCTCAGCTTTTCAGGAGCTGTTGAAGGACGCGGCGCTCCAGGAGGAGTTCGCGTTCCTGCGCGAGCCGCCCCGAGGCAAGGCTTGGCTGGGCCACCTCGGTTTCCGGATCTTCGGCACGCTGCTTTTCAATTTCTGGTGCCCGCTGCGGACGCATGGACGCGACAAACTGCCGGAGCCACCGTTCATCCTCTGCAGCAACCACAGCAGCCACATGGACAGCGCGGCGCTGATGTATGCCGGTGGGCTTGGCTTCAACCAGTTCGGTATGGTCGCTGCGCAGGACTATTTTTTCGAAAACAAGAAACGCAAAAATTCGCTGCCGCTCCTGATGAACCTCATCCCGGCCGACCGCAAGTCCAACCGCCAAAGCATCGCGCGGCTGATGGTCGCCTGCCGCGAATTTCTTCAGCCGGGCAACCGGGCGATCATCATCTACCCGGAAGGCACCCGGTCGCTGGACGGCGAGATCAGGGAGTTTAAAAAAGGCCCGGCGATGATTGCCACCGAGTTGAACATCCCGATCGTGCCGGCCTACGTGCATGGCACGCACGACTCGCTGCCCAAGTCGGGGAGTTTCCCCAAGGCCAGGCGCGTCACGGTGCGTTTTGGCGAGACGGTCGATCCGGAGCGCTTGGCCAAGCGTGACTCGACCAAGCGGCTGATCTACACCGAGGTCACCAACGAATTGACCAAGCGCATCCACGCACTACACGACGAACACCATGAAAGCTGACATCCGACACATGAAATGGTGGGGCTGGGGCCACGAAGACTTCACGTTCGACGACTCAACCAAGCCGGAGCTGTGGCCGTACCTCAAGCGCGAGCTGGGCGTCGACGAAATCCGCTGGGAAAAGCCGGTGGCCTTCGAGGACGTCACCCTGCCGGAGCAGAAAAACAACGAGGCATTCCTCGCCGCCATCGGAGCCGAGCTCGGCGATGGCCAGGTCGTTGACGACAAAAAGTCGCGCCTGGTTCATGCTGCCGGCAAAAGTTTTCGCGACCTCTGGCTGATGCGCCACGGGCAGGTTCAATTTGCGCCGGACTGCGTAGTGTACCCGGACACCGAGGAGGATGTCGCGCTCGTGGTTCGCGCCGCGCACGAACACGGCGTGGTGCTCGTGCCGTTCGGCGGCGGCTCAAACATCGCCGGCTGCCTTGTGCCAAGCGATCGCGGTGGCCGCATGGTTGTCAGCCTCGACATGTGCCGGATGCATCGCGTGCTCGAGGTTGACCGTTACTCGCTCACGGCGCGCATCCAGCCCGGTGTGTACGGCCAGCACCTCGAGGATCAACTTGCGGAACACGGCGTGACGCTGGGGCATTTTCCCGATTCATTTTTGCACAGCACACTCGGCGGCTGGGTGGCCACCCGCTCGGCCGGGATGCAGAGCGACATTTACGGCAAGATCGAGGACATGGTGATCAGCCTGCGCATGGTCACGCCCAGCGGCACGATCATCACCCGCACCGTGCCCAAGAGCAGCAACGGCATCGACATCAAGCACCTGTGCATTGGCAGCGAAGGCATCCTCGGCGTGATCACCGAAGTCGTCGTGCAGGTACATCACAAGCCGGAAAAGGAGGACTGGTACGGCTGGTTGTTCCCGGATTTCACGAGCGGCCTCGACGCCATCCACGAATGTCACCGGGGCGACTGCATGCCCACCGTCACCCGCCTGAATGACCCGAAGAAAACCGCGCTTTCTTTCGCATTCAAACACCCCAAGACCGGCATCAAGGACAAGATCGCCAAAGCGTTCAAGTGGTACATCGGCAACGTCAAGAAGATCGACTTCAAACAGTGCTGCCTGATGGTGGTGAAGTATGAGGGCACACCGCAGGCGTTTAACCGCATCAAAAACCGGGTCACGGCGATCTACAAAAAACACCGCGGCGTCTGCCTCGGCGCGGAGCCGGGCCGCTCGTTTGCCAAGGTCAAATTTGATTTCCCGCACTTGCGAGACTACGTGATGGACCGCAGCATCATGGCCGATGTCAGCGAGACCGCCACCACGTGGGACAACCTGCGCACGCTCCACGAGAGTGGCCTTGCCGATGTCGAGCAGGCGATCAAGGACACCGGCGTGGACGCGTGGGTCGGCTGCCACCTCAGCCACAGCTATCGCACCGGCGCGAGCCTCTACTTCACCTTCGGCTGCCTGCAACGCGAGGGCCGCGAGATCGAGCAGTATCTTTACGTCAAGAAAGCAGCCGAGGATGCCTTCATGAAAAACGGCGGCACCCTCTCCCACCACCACGCCGTTGGCACCGAGCATCTGCCTTGGGTCGAGGAGGACCTCTCACCCACCGGGCTCAAGGCGGTGAAGGCGCTAAAGGCCGGGCTCGATCCCAACGACATCATGAACCCCGGCAAAATCATCCCGTCCGAAAAACCGCTCGACGACTGGGGACTAAGCGCGGAGGCGATCGACGAGTTTCAATCCCGCTCATGAGCCTCTCCGGCCAGACTGTTGCCATCACCGGGGCGTCCGGCGGACTCGGCCGTGAGCTGGCTCAACAGGCCGCCCAACGCGGCGCACGCCTCGCGCTCATGGCCCGCAACGAAACCAAGCTGAGCGAACTGGCCAACGAACTTGGCGATGATGTGCTGGTGTTCAATGGCGATGTCACCTCGGCGGAGAATGCGAAAAAATTCATCGAGGCGACCATCGAGAAATTCGGCGCGCTCGACCAACTCATTGCCAACGCCGGCCAAAGCATGTGGGCCAACTTTGACCAGATAGAGGACACCGAACTGTTCCGGCAGCTGATGGAAGTCAACTTCATGGGCGTGGTCAACTGCATCCACCCAGCCATCGATGCGTTGAGAAAAAGCGGTGGCCAGGCGGTTATCATCTCCTCCATCCAGTCCAAATTCGGTGTCCCAGCGCACTCGGCCTACGGCGCGAGCAAACACGCCATCGAGGGACTGGTCGATTCGCTGCGCTTCGAACTGGCAAACAGCGGTATCAATTTCATGGCCGTGTACCCGCACTGGATTCGCGGCACCGGCATGCGCGAGAACGCGCTTGGCCCGGATGGCGAGGCGGTCGGAGACTGCAAACGCAGCCACAGCAACTCCAGCATACCGGCCGACGTGTGCGCCCGCAAAATTCTCGACGCCCTGCCCCGCCGCCGCGAGTCACTCTTCATCCCCGGAAAACTCAAGTACCTTCCCGCGCTCAAGCTGCTGCTCCCACCGTTTTTTCGCTGGCTCATCCTCAGCAAAATCAAAAGCCAAAAGTAAAATATGATGTTTGACTCGCATTAACGATGTGCGACTATTATAAATTGGCTTTACACACAGCTCGCGTGCACATTAGGTTTTTAAATAATCTTACAAACTTTAAACAAAGCTTTTTGGCTTTATTTGTTATTTTTTGCTCGTCATATATTAAAGCTGAACTCATCCGAAAACCCAACACCACGTTTCGCTACCCCAACAATCCGCAACTGTTCGAATACCATTCCGTCAACCTGCTTCCGGGCATCACCTTCTCCAAGCCGGTCTGCATCCGGGCCACTAAGGCCAATGGCGGCGAGTTGTTTGTCGCAGAGCAGACCGGGCGCGTCTGGCGTGTGACCCACCTTTCCACCCAGCCAAAAAAGACCCTCTTCCTCGACCTCTCGAAGCGCGTGCACAGCGTGCAGGAAAGCGGCTTTATCGGTTTCGAGTTACATCCCCAGTTTAAAGAGAACGGCTACGTTTACGCGTTTTACACCTATCTCACATCGATCGGCGGCAATGACGGATTGCACGACCGATTGTCGCGTTTTCAATTCAAGGGCCGGGTCGGCACGCCGATCAACGTCGGGACCGAGTTGGCGATGTTCTCGCAGTTTGACGAACACTACGACCACAACGGCGGTGACCTGCACTTCGGGCCGGACGGCTACCTGTACCTCAGCCTCGGCGACGAGGGAGGTGGCTACGACGAGTACAACAACAGCCAAAAAATTGACCAGGACTACTTCGGCGGCATTCTCCGGATCGACGTCGACCAGCGTAAGGGCAACCTGCCGCCAAACGCCCACGTTGGCCTTCACGGCAATTACCGCGTGCCCCGCGACAACCCCTTCGTCAACGCCATTACCTTCGCCGGCAAGCCGGTGGACCGAAAAAAACTGCGCAGCGAATTCTGGGCGGTCGGCCTGCGCAACCCGTGGCGCATGGCATTCGATCCCAAGACCGGACGGCTCTACACCGGCGACACCGGCGACCATGTCCGCGAGGAGATCAACCTCATCGAACGCGGTGGCAACTACGGCTACCCGATCTTCGAGGGCACACCCGAGGGGCCGAAATACGATCCCAAGGCCAGTCGCAACGACTACATTTTCCCCGAGGCTGAATACGGCCGCGCACACGGTAACGACGTGGCCGGCTTCCATTTTTATCGAGGCGATCAGCCGGCCGACCTCGACGGGCATGCCGTGTTCTCCGACTACTGGAGCGGCTGGATCGGGGCTATCGACTTTAGCCAACCGGCCGACGGTCAACGGCCAATTCGCTGGCTATTATGGGACGACAATATCTCCACACTTGGTGAACATCCGCTTACCGGCGAGATCTTACTGGCCGACCATCGCGAGGGCCTCATCAAGAAACTCGTCGCAGGCCGCGACCCCACCGCACAGCCCCTGCCGGAAAAACTCAGCGACACCGGCCTGTTCCGCAATCTCGCCACGCTCGAACCGCACGAGGGCATCGTGCCTTATGAGGTCACGAACCCGCTCTGGTCAGACGGTGCGGCCAAGCAGCGTTGGTTCACTATCCCCGACGCAAAATCGAAAATTCATTTCAACGCTTACAAACCGTGGATCTTCCCTGGCGGAAGCGCTTGGGTGAAACATTTCGAGATGGATGTCATCGAGGACGGCGCGGCGCGGCGCAAACGGCTCGAGACACGAATACTCTACAAGACACCGTGGTTCTGGTACGGCACCACCTACCGCTGGAATGAGGCACAGACAGACGCCACTATTGTGCATTCCGAGGGTGAGTCGGAGGAATTGACCATCCCGCGCGGAGGCGGCTTAGCCAAGCTCACATGGAACTACCCCAGTCGGCGTGAGTGCCTCTCCTGCCACAACTCCAAGTCTCGCGGCATCCTTGGCTTTCACACAGCGCAGTTAAACCGGCCGGTCGACTACGGGCGGGGCGAGGAAAACCAACTCGAGGCACTGTCCCGCACCGGCTACCTCGACCGCGAGATCACCGCCCCACAAACCTATCCGGCCCTCGCCGCGATGGACGACGAGACCAAGTCCACCGAGTATCGAGCCAAGTCCTACATCGAGGCCAACTGCGTCTACTGCCATCGCCCTCACCTTGCCGGCGTGGCACAGGCGCTGTTCGACGCCCGCCTGCAAACGCCGCTTTCCTTCACCAAGCTTATCGGCGGCAAACCGCACAACGACTTTGGCGACAGCCGAAACCAATTCGTTCACCCCGGCGAGCCGGACCTTTCCGTCTTGTATCACCGGATCGAGACCCCCGGCCTGCACCGGATGCCGCCGCTCGGCACAAGCCTCCCCGATCCCGTCGCCCTCGAGGTGATGAAGCGCTGGATTCAGTCGCTCGACGGTGACCACTTCACCGGCATCCCCGCTGCGGACAGCGACGCGGACGGGCAGAATGACTACACCGAATTCCTTCTAGGCACCGACGCTGGGAACGCTGCGGAAAAGTTCACGCCACTAGTCCGCGCCAACCGCGAGCGCAGCGAACTCGAGTTCGTCCTGCCCGCCAACCGCGACGTCACCATCGAGGCCACCGACGACCTCGGCAGTGGCATCTGGGAAACCGTGGAGGGCCTGCACTTCGACCGCTATTCCCCCACCCGCCAGGTCATCCGGTTCCGCGAACCCCTCAGCCACCGCCGCTTCTACCGCATCCAAGTCCGCGAACCCTGACCCGCCTACCCGCATCGGGGTGGTTAGAAATGAACATGGATAAACAGGACAGGCAGGATCAATTCCGAGTCGCAGTTTGATTAAACGCGCCCGCTTGGCCAAGCGCACCAAGGAAAGAGGAAATTCCTGTCCTCGCACTAGTTCAGCCAAGCGCTTGGCCAAGTGGTTTCGTTTTGTTACCAACTGTTTTTTCGTTCCCGAATAACAATCGAATTTCAATGAAGTTCACGCTTACCAAAAAACTGGCGCTTGGTTTGTTGGCCGCCTTTATGGCGCTTGGCCAAGCGCCTGCGGCGGAGCATCCCGGCGCGGTCACAAAAGTCGTCGAGATCGACTCGCTGAAACAGGGTAGCCCGTACAAACGAATTTGGCAGCCATTCATCGCCAAGTGGACGAAGAATCATCTCGTGGCCTCTTACGGACTCGAACTGCGCGGCAAGACCGACATGGGCGATGTGGTCTGCTCGATCAGCCGAAACGGAGGCAAGTCGTGGGGGCCACCGATCACCATCTTCGACCACCGCATCCCCAACGGCACGATGCGCTTTGCCTACAACAACTCGGTGCTATTTCAGCCGCCCAGACAGGATATCCTCTGGTGTTTTGCCATGCGCGCGCCAACGCATTTTCGCGACAGTGAGGACGCCAAGCTCTGTGCCGCCTACTCTGGCGACGGCGGCCTTTCATGGATGCAGGTTGAGCTGGCAATGGACTACCACGGCCCGCTGATCACCTGCGGCGGCATCCTGCCGGTGACCGACGAAACCGGTACGCGATACCTGCTGGGCGTGCACCGAAACACCCTGCGTCACGACTCAGGCGGCGACCGGCAGCAGTTTATTCTCGAGAGCCGTAGTCTGCTGCGCTGGAAGCTGGCCGGTTACGTCCCGGTTGTCCCTTATAAACCGGCGTGGATTCACGAGGGCAACATCGCACCGGGCGACGCACCGGGCGAAATCCGGATCGTGACCCGCACTGGCGCCCACAAGGACGGTCTGCCGCGCCCGGGTGTGGCCTACACCGCGGTCAGCAGGGATTTCGGCAAAACATGGTCGCATGCCAAGCCGGATTCCACCTTGCCCAACTTTCAGTCGAAAGGCTTCTACGGCAGGGACAGCCTCGGACGCTACATTTACGTTTACAGCGACACTCCCGAGCGCGAGGGGCTCTACTTCAAGGTGCAAAAACCGGGGAACGACTGGTCGCAGGCCGAACTTTTTTTCGGAGGCAAAACCCGCAACAGCTACCCGACACTGCTCGAGGACAAACCGGGCGAGTGGCTTTGTGTCTGGGACAGCTCAAACGATCCCAAGGTCAAGCGAACCTCCATTCGCTTCGGCCGACTGAAGGTGGACTGACACGCGAACACCATCGCGTTGCCCTACTTGTAATCCTGCAAAAACCGGATGAGATCGGCCATCGACTGGTGAGTCAATTGCTGCTCCAAACCGGCTGGCATCAACGACTGGTTCAGGCTTGTCAACGACTTTAGTTCGCTGCGGCTGACTGTCTGCGCGCCCACGCCCGGGACATTCATTTTCAGGCTTTCACCCGACCCGGAATCGATAATCCCAACGATCGCCCGGCCGTCGTTGAACAGCGCAGTGTAGGCCAGGTATTTCGGATCCACCTGACGCGAGGGATCGATGATCGATGCCAGCAATCCTTCCGGCGACCGGTCGGTGATCGAGCGGAGATCCGGCCCCAGTTGCTTGTCCGACGCGTGGCACACAGCACAGTGCATGTCGTAGACCAGCTGCCCCTTCTCCGCATCGCCACCCAGCTTCAAGGCTGACGCAAACTTGGCTAACGCCCCGGCCCGATCGCCTTCTGCCTCGTTCGCAAACACTCCCCGCGCCCGCTTGGCGACCGCCTTGTTTGCGCTTTTCAACAGCCGGTCGCGATGTACCAGCGAAAAGCCGTTGATGGAAACCTGCCCGGATTCCATCCCCTGTAGCAGTGCCTCCTGCCACGTACCTCGGCTCAACAAAACATCCAGCGCGCTGGCACGTTCGTTAGCCACAAGACCAGGCCAGGCGGCGAGCAGCAGCTTGGCCGCACCGGCAGCGGTCATGTTGCCGACGGCCCGGATCGTCCCGTGCCGAACGGCCGATGTTTCGCTCGGGGCCAACAATTTTTGAAAAACGGCAGCCGTATTACCGTGCAGCTCAATGCCGTGGCCCAGAGCTTCGATCGCATCCAGTCTCAGGGGCTGATCTGTTTCAGTGTCCAGAACCAATCGCTCGGCCTCCGTTAAAATCTCCCGGAGCGCCTTCGTCTGGCCGGGCAGCCCGGCCTCATCCAGCTTGGCCAAGCGGATGCCGGCTTGGCCAAGCGACTTCATCCAAAGCGAGGCCAACTGCATCCGCGCGCGCGCGTTGGCCATGCCGAGGTTGTCGTCGAGTTCCCCAGCCAACACGCTGCGGTGCCGCTTGATCCCCACCAGCATCAACTGCTCATAAATTTTCCCGCCCGGCTCCGCCGCCGAGAGCATCGATCCGTAATGGGCGTCAGCCGCAGTCAGGTAGGCCGCCTGCAAAAAAGGTGAGTCCGAGTCGGCCACCGCCCCGGCCTTCGCCGAGATCGACTCGCCGATTTTGTTATTCGGCAAAAAACCGGCCGAGAAGAATTGCTGCAGCACCGCCTTGGCCTCCGGGCCGGGCTGCGCTTGGCCAAGCGCAAAGTCAAAGTGCGGCGCAAACCGCTTGGCTTCACCGGGGAATTTCTCGGTCAATCGAAACGCCAGCCGGCGGACATACGGGTGATTGTCGTCCAGCGCCTGGCCAAGCGTTGGCGGGTCAAGCCGGCCCAGACCGTCGAGCGCAGCCAGCGCGTGCAGACGCGCGCGCGGCCGGGGCGAACCGGCCAGCATGGCACGCAGTTGCGGCGCCACCGCCTTGGCGTCCGCCTCAATCAACAACCGGTGTGCCATGTCCCGTGACGTCCCGTTTTCCGATGACAAAACATCCACCAGCTCCGCCGGCTTGCGGCCTGCCAGCCTTGGCACCTCGCGGAGTGGTTTGCCCTTGGGCACAATCCGGTAGATGCGGCCGAAGGTTTCCCCGCTGCGAAAGTGCGGCCGCAACTCGTCCTGCCCGTTTTTCGGCAGCCAATGCGGATGCTCGATCATGTAGCGGTACATGTCGGCAAACCACAGTGCACCGTCCGGGCCGGTGCGGGTAAAAACCGGGCGGCTCCACCGATCGGCCGACGCAAAAAAGTCCCGCTCACCATCGTAAGCGCGTTCACCGCTGAAGCTGACCCCGTCCTCCCGGATCACCGAGCGCTGGATGACGTTGTGAAACGGCTCGCAAGTGAACGCATGTGTCACTCCGCTGCGGCCGAACAGGATGGTGTCCCGATAAATCGACGGGCCGCAGGCTGACGTGAACCGGCCGCTCTGCTCAAAGCTGTGGAACCGTTTTTGCGGAGGCTTGTTGGCGAAGACCCTCGGGTTTCGCGGCGTGCGGACCTGTCGACGCGAGTCGGGATAGGTGACATCTGGGTTGCGGCGAAGATAGCGCGCCGGTAAAACGTAGTGCCATAGCGGGTGACTGTTGTGCACGCCAAACCAATTGCCCCAGTCGTCCCGCACCCGGCCGTACTGCGATGGCCCGGACGTGGGCACGATCCAGCCCGTGTCGGGATCAAACCGAAAGTCGCCACTGCGAATCATCACCGACTTGCCGCTGACCCCGGAGCGGATGTTGTTCGCCCCGCCGTAACCGATGGTGACCGCACCGGACGCACCGTGCACCCGGTTGTCCAGCCCCCAGTTCAGCCCGTTGATACGAAGCTGCTGGTTACCCTCAAAAAATCCCTCAAACAGTGTCCGCCGCACGTCCGCCCGGCCGTCGCCGTCCGTGTCTTTTGCGAACAAAACGATCGGTGCCGATGCCACCAACACACCACCGCGCCAGGCCATGATGCCCGCTGGGAACGACAACCCATCAAGGAAGATTGTGGAGTGGTCGTACCGGCCGTCGCCATCCCGATCGGTCAGCAATCGCACGCGGCCGCCGTGTTTTCCCCGGTCGTCCATCCCCAGCGGGTAGTCCGCCATCTCCGCCACCCACAACGCGCCATCCGCCCGCCAGTCGAACGCCACCGGATCGCGCACCAGCGGTTCGCTGGCGATCAACTGCAGCTCAAATCCCTCCGCCACGTGCGCCGCCGCCATTGACTCTGCCGGTGGCAACGGCTCCACCTCCAGCCCGTCCGCCGCCGACAGACCGCCGACAAAAACGAACAGCGATCCCAGTGTGAAGGTGTTTTTCATGAGCAGCAAATGCCCGCTATTTTTTGTCCCACAAGGCCAGCGGATGGCCGAGATTGTATTGAAAACCGATGGTGCCGGCCTTCATGGCGGCAACGTGCCCATCCACATGCGCGGTGTTCGCCACGCCATCGTGCCGGTTGTAAATGCGCTGCGGCATTGTCGTGTACCACGGCTCGTTGCTCGGCGTGCGGAAAAGCAGCCATTTGCCGCCGTAGCTCGTGTTCAACACCCACTGGTCAGGATCTCGCTCATTCTTGTTTTCGATGGGACCGGAGTCGCCAAACAACACCGTGGCAGTTGGCTGGGCGATATGGCGTTCCGTGACCACCCGCGGATCCTCCAGCCAACGGCCCAGCTCCGGGTGATTCATCCCGATCCCAAAACGAGACGTATGCTGGAGGCTGGGGCAGCTGTGAATCTGCGTGTTTTTCCCGAGGACTTTCTGGAGAAGATCTGGCCACCACTTGTGGTTGCCGGGCACGATCGCGTCCGGCGACGCATACTCCAGCTTGGCCAACTGCACGAACTCCCCCTCGTTGGCGTCCTTGTAAAAAGTATGTGCCAATCCGATCTGCTTCATGTTGTTCATGCAGGCCACGCCCTTGGCCTTCGACTTGGCCCGGGCCAGTGCTGGCAAAAGCAGACCCGACAGAATGGCGATGATCGCGATGACCACCAGCAACTCAATCAGCGTAAACCCCTGCGGCGTCCTGTTTTTCATCCGTGTAAAAAGTGGTTCGTGCGCGGGAGCCTCGCCTCCAGCTCGCCGAAAAGCCAGTTTGTTTTCGGCAACCAAGCCGGGGAACCAAGCGCTTGGCCAGGCGCGAAAACAGCAGAAACGTTAGGGGGAGTTGGGTTGAATTCCTTCGGCCTTCAATTCTTAAGTCACTCTGCTCCGATCT
>WTHH01000115.1:0-2529 GCA_011523195.1 Verrucomicrobiales bacterium | reverse complement strand
CTTTTGCAAATGACTGCAGCCATGTGGAATCCGAAAAACTCCTGCGCTTAAAATCGACAGGTTCGCTTTTCTTTTCATCGGTCTGGCTCGGCTCAGCGATACCACTCGTAGTGAAAAGCAGTGGCAACTGCGATTGTGATTGGTTTCATTTCGCCCGGAGATAAGCCTTTTTTAATATAATGGCAATACTTTGTTCAGGGACATGATCGGTCACAGAGAGCCGAGGTTCGGCTTCACCTCTTTCCCCGAGCTAACACTCGTGGGATAGCTCGCTTTCTGTTCATCGAGTTGCTTCACCATCTCAGCCGCCAAAGATAACGCCACCTTCCGATGTTTGCCGACCATGTTTGTTTTCTCAAACGGATCCAGCTTGAGGTTGTATAGCTCCCATTTTTCGGATGCGTAATTGTAAATGATTTTCCAGTCTTTTCGACGGAAGGTGGAAAACAGTGTGTTGCGATGCTTATGCGGGAAATGGGTAAGAAATTCCTGCGGGCGATGATTCCCTTCCGTTGCGGTGAAGTAGGGGCTGATATCGAAGCCGTCAATCACGGCGTCCTGCGGAATCGTTGCTCCCGCGATTTTCAGCATGGTGGGCATCAAATCTACACAGGTGACCATATCATGCGCCACAGACTTTGCTGGGATGGCCAGATTCTTCTGCATCGGGTGGCGAGAGTTGGGCTTGGCCCATGAAACGATGAGCGGCACTCTCACGCCACCCTCAAACCGCGAACCCTTTTTGTCCCGGAAAGGAGCGCTCGCAGACCAAGCGCTGCCATTGTCGGAAAAAAAGATGACAAGGGTCTCTTCGGCCACGCCAAGCTCATCGAGTTTATTCATCATATCGCCAAGAGATTTATCCATCCCCTCCACGAGAGTGGCAAACGCAAGACTGTGCCCCTTCAATGTGGGATAGTTTTTGATAAAGCGTGCGTCCGGATATTGCCAGGGCGCGTGTACCGCGTAGTGACTCATGTAGGCGAAGAACGATTTTCCGGAGTTCACCGCGGCTTCAATCGCCTGATTCATCTCAAGGGTGATCGCCTCGGTCAGGAAGACATCGGTTCCGTGGTATTTCTCCAGCCCGGGAACATCCCAAACATGTTTCCCTGTGCGATGATTGGCCGAGTAGTTGTATTTCCCCCAGTAACTGCCGGGGCCACCGCCACCGAAACCCGCTATGTTGACATCAAACCCGAGGTTCGTCGGGTCGCCTGATGGCGTGTCGTCGGGCCCAAAGTGCGCCTTGCCTGCAAAGAGGGTTCGGTATCCGGCTTGCTGCATGAGTTGGGGCAGCAGAGGGAGAGAGCGGTCGAGCCCGGTGACCCGCCAGTTCGCAGGACTCCTGATTTTGCCGGTCTTGACCAAGCCGGTGTCGATCGATGATTGCTTCGGATGAGTCCACGTGGTGACACGGTGCCTGGGCGCCGCCTGTCCGGTCATCAAACTGATGCGCGTTGGAGAACAGACCGAGTAGGAATATGCATTCGTGAAAATTCGACCACTCTCAGCGAGCTTTGCCATGTTGGGCGTTCGGTAAAGATCGTTGAGCTTTATTTTTTGCGCCTCACCATCCCGATATAGAAAGGGTACGGACGTATCGCCGATACCCATGTCGTCGACTAGAAAGAACAGGATGTTGGGTCGTTTATCAGCCCACGAAGCTGTGCATGTGAGAAAAAACAGAATTGCTACGATTATCTTCATTTGTCTCTACCAACTTTTTCTGAACTATTCTTTAGAGAGATCTTTCAGCCGTATGTTGCGGAATTTCACCCAGCCCGAGTGCCCCTCCGCCGCATAGGTCTGAAAGGCAATGAAGCCCGGTTCAAGGAGGTATTTTTCTGGGTTCTCATCGGTGAAATCAACAATCTGTTTCTTGTTCAGCCAGACTTGAATTCTGTTATCAACAATCAGAATGCGGAGTTCATTCCACTTGAGGGGAATTCTAATTTTGTCGTGTTCATCGCCTTTCGCCAGCCAATCGTTTAGATACAATCCGACCGGTTCTCCAGCCGCACCGCGACCGATGTTCACCTGATACGCGCGGCCAGTTTTTCTGTCCCTGGGTTTACGCAAGTAAACGCCGCTATTGTATTTGCCGTGCTCGTCAATTTTGAAATCGAGCCGCAGCTCAAAATTTTTGTATTTTCTTTTCGTTTGAAGGTAGCCCCAACGCTTTGCATCGCCGTCCTGACTGCCCATGAGAATGCTCTTGTTAACAGTCCATTTCGCCTTACCGATGGATTCCCACCCTTCGAGAGAATCCACAGCCAAAAGATTTTTGAACTCGCCCCCTGCCGTGAGGCTCACTGAAGCGGCGAGACAGAAACAAAAGAGTGCGTGTTTCATGTCGCCCGAAGCTCAGCTATACTGATTGCTTAGACAATACTTTTGTAGCAGCGGATATTGGGTTGTAGATCAAAAAAAACCGTCCGACAAAAATCGGACGGAAAAAAATGTTTTTTGAAAAAATGGAGCGGGTGAAGAGACTCGAACTCTCGACAGTCACCTTGGCAAGGTGAT
>WTHH01000220.1 GCA_011523195.1 Verrucomicrobiales bacterium | reverse complement strand
TTGCTCGAGGGCGTTAGCACCCTGGCCAAGGCGGTCAAGGCCACCCTCGGTCCCAAGGGCCGCAACGTGGTTCTCGACAAGAAATTCGGTTCGCCGACCGTCACCAAGGACGGCGTGACCGTGGCCAAGGAAATCGATCTCGAGGATCCCTACGAGAACATGGGCGCCCAGATGGTGCGCGAGGTCTCCAGCAAGACCAGTGACGCAGCCGGCGACGGCACCACCACGGCGACCGTGTTGGCCGAGGCGATCTTCCGCGACGGTCTCAAGCACGTCACCGCAGGCGCCAGCCCGATCGCCATTCAGCGCGGCATCCAGAGGGCTGTCGACGCCGCCGTGGTGGCGCTCGACAAGGCCGCCAAGAAGGTCAAGTCCAAGGACGAAATCAAGCAGGTGGCCACCGTGTCCGCCAACTGGGACGAGGAAATCGGTGACATCATCGCCGACGCCATGGACAAGGTCGGCAAGGACGGCACCATCACCGTTGAAGAGGCCAAGTCCATCGAGACCACCCTCGACGTGGTTGAGGGCATGCAGTTCGACAAGGGCTACCTGTCGCCGTACTTCGCCACCGACACCGACTCCATGGAGTGCCGTCTCGAGGACGCCTACATTCTCATTTTCGAGAAAAAGATTAGCAGCCTCAAGGACATGGTTCCGCTGCTGGAGAAGGTCGCCAAGACCGGCAAGCCGATGTTGATCATCGCCGAGGACGTCGAGGGCGAGGCTCTGGCCACACTCGTGGTGAACCGCATCCGCGGCAACCTGAACATCGCAGCCGTCAAGGCACCGGGCTTCGGCGATCGCCGCAAGGCTATGCTCGAGGATATCGCCATTCTGACCGGAGGCCGCTGCATCACCGAGGATCTCGGCATCAAGCTCGAGTCCGTCGAGTTGAGCGACCTCGGTCGTGCGAAGAGCATCGTCGTCGACAAGGAAAACACCACCATCGTTGAAGGCTCCGGCAAGTCCTCCGAGATCCAGGCTCGTGTGAACCAGATTCGCCGCCAGATCGAGGAGACCACCTCCGACTACGATCGCGAGAAACTGCAGGAGCGCTTGGCCAAGCTGGCCGGTGGTGTGGCTGTCATCAACGTCGGTGCAGCCACCGAGACTGAAATGAAGGAAAAGAAGGCCCGTGTTGAGGACGCCCTTCACGCCACCCGCGCTGCGGTGGAGGAAGGCATCGTTCCCGGCGGTGGCGTGGCATTGCTCCGCACTCGCTCGGCCATCGAAAAGCTCGAGCTTGAGGGCGACCAGCAGATCGGTGTCGAAATCATCAAGAGCGCCATCGAATCTCCGCTCCGCTCGCTCGCGGCCAATGCCGGCCTCGAGGGTGCCGTGATCGTCCAGCGGGTGATCGACGGCAAGGGCAACAACGGTTTCAACGTGGCCACCGAGGAGTACGAAGACCTCGTGAAGGCCGGTGTCGTTGATCCGAAGAAAGTGACGCGCACCGCGCTGCAGAACGCCGGCTCCATCTCCGGCCTGTTGCTCACCACCGAGTGTCTGATCACCGAGATTCCTGAGAAGGAACCGCCCGCACCGGCCGGGGGTCACGACCACGGGATGATGTAATCCCGGCGTCAGCCAAAACATTCTCAGGGCGGGGCATATTGCCCCGCCCTTTTTTGTGTCTACAGAACTGTTCCCGCTTGGCCAACTCCGGCTTGGCAGGGCGGGGTGGCTCTGGTTAACTCACGGGCCGTAGATGCATCGTCGCTGGACTTCTCTTTTTCTGTTGCTGTGGGCCGCTTGGCCAAGCGCGGTTCTCCCCGCCGAACCGGCGACGACGGATGACGCCGTTTGGGAGATCGAATCCCTCGAGCCTGGCGATTTTGATTATAACCTCAATGAGGGCCGCGTCGTGCTGAACGACCGGTTCCGCATCACGTTCAAGGAGCCGGGCGAGAGTGCGTTCGTCATTGCCGACAAGGGCCAGTTGAACCAGAAGACCGGCGAGGTTTTTGCCGAGGGCAATGTGTCATTGCAGAGCGAAGACCGGGTATTCACCTCCGACCGGCTGTTTTACAACTTCCGCACCCGCTCCATGCAGACCGACAACTTTCGCGCGGGGCAGGCTCCGTTTTTTGTCGAGGGAACCAACATCAAGGGTGATGCGACAAAAAACGAGTACTCCGCCGAGGACGTCTGGTTGACGACCGACGATCGCTCCGATCCGCTTCTCAAGATTAGAACCCGCAGCCTGAGCATCAGCCCGGGGGAATTCATCGAGGCCAGAGGGGCGACGTTGTACGCTGGAAATGTGCCGGTGTTTTATTTCCCGTACTACCGCCGTCGGCTGGATCAACCGCCGAACCACTGGAGCATCACGCCGGGGTACCGGAGCCGCTATGGCATGTTTTTCGAGGGCACGTACAACTGGCACTTGAGTGACCGGCTGAACGGCGCGGCGCGTTTGGACTACCGCACGCTTCGCGGCCTGGCCGGCGGGCTGGACGTGGATTACGACCTTGGCCAAGCGGGGCAGGGCGACGCCTCGGTCTACATTCTGGACGACCGCGATCCGCAATCCGGTGCCGGCAGTCGCTCCGGAAGCACGGAGTTCACCACACGCACCGATCGCCATCGACTGAGCCTGTACCACTCGGTGAACGTCCAGACCAATCTCACTGCGAAACTGCTGTTGCAGGATCAGAGCGACCCGTTCATGAACCGCGACTTTTTCGAGAGCGACTTCCGCCGCAACCCGCAGCCGGCGTCCCACATCGAGATAGCGAAACACTGGGACAACTACAGCCTCAGCCTCTTGGCCCAGCCGCAGGTGGATGACTTTTACCAGACTGTCGAGCGGTTGCCTGAGTTGCGTGCGACCGGCCTGCGTCAGCGGCTCGGCTCGACGCCGTTGTTTCACGAGAGTGAAACCTCGCTTGGCCATTTTCGATTTAGCCCGGCCGATGATCAGTTGCACCTCGACGAGTACGAGGCGTTTCGCGCTGACACGCACCATCAGTTGCTCCTGCCGCAGACGTACTTCGGCTGGCTCAATGTCACACCTCACGCCGGCGCGCGGCTTACTCATTACGATTCCCGCTCGGGCGGCGACCCCGCGCTTAGCCAAGCGGGAGACGTGGATCGGTTCGTTTTCAACACCGGCATGGAACTGTCGTTCAAGGCGTCCAGCACCTGGGCCGATGCGCAGAGTTCGCTGCTCGACGTTGAAGGACTGCGGCACATCGTGCAGCCGATGATGAACTACGTGTTCGTGCCAGAGCCAAGCGATCGCCCGTGGGAGCTGCCACAATTTGATCGCGACCTACACTCGCTGCGGCTGCGCCCGATCGACTTTCCCGACTACAACTCAATCGACACCATCGACTCCCGTAATGTCCTGCGACTGGGCGTCCGGAACCGCCTGCAAACCAAGCGCCTAGGCGAGGTGGACGATGTGTTGAACTGGGAACTGTTCACCGATTGGCGGCTGGAAACGGCGGTGCACGATGCGAGGTTTAACGACGTGTACTCCGATCTCGAGCTTAAGCCGCGCTCGTGGCTGCTGCTGGGTTCCGAGCTGCGTTATGACCCCAACGAGCGGTTGCTCAACGAGTCCAACCACACCATCTCTCTGCTGCCGAATGACCGCTGGAGCCTCACGCTTGGCCATCGCTACCTCCGCGACTGGTCGCCGGACGAACTGAAGGAGCGCTATCCGTACGATCCGTTTTTTGAAAACCTGCTCGACGAGGATTGGCGCTGGGGCAACAACCTCGTCTACAGCCGCGTGTACTATCGGCTCAACGAGGAGTGGGGCTTCCGGATGATCCACCAGTTCGAGGC
>WTHH01000318.1 GCA_011523195.1 Verrucomicrobiales bacterium | reverse complement strand
CGCCCTGGCCAAGCTTGCTGGTAGTGATCAGGTCGACCGCAAAGTGGTTTTCAAAAACGTGAATGTTTTCATTCGCAGCTATGGACTCGAGCAGGGCGCGCTCGATCTCGCGGCCGGTGACGTCCTTGGCGTGCAGGATACGCCGCTGGGAGTGGCCTCCCTCACGGCCTCGATCGAGTTCACGTCCGCCGTTGCCGGTTTCGCGCTCGGAAAATTTCATGCCGAGGTGGATCAACTCCTCGATGCGTTCCGGCCCCGCCTCGACGATTCCGCGGACGACCTCCTCGTTGCAAAGGCCGGCGCCGGCAATCAGCGTATCCTGCACATGGCTTTCGAACGAATCCTCTTCGCTGGTTACTGCAGCGATGCCGCCCTGCGCATAATTGGTGTTGGACTCGGCCCGGCTTTTTTTTGTGACAATCGCGACTGTCCCGGCGTGGGCCACCTTGAGAGCGAACGTCAACCCGGCGATCCCGCTGCCGAGGACGATGTAATCAAATTGTCTTGGTGAATCAGCCATCCGCCCGGTGAGTGTTTGGTCACAGTCGGCCGTTGTCAATCAGTCGTGTTTTTCCAAAAAACACAGCCAGCGCCATGTGTGTGCCGCGACGAATGCGTTCGGCCGGTTCGAGCGTTTTTGGGTCAAAAAACTCGATGTAATCCAGCTTGGCCAAGCGCTTGGTTGCAATTTGCTTTTCGAGACGACGCCCGAGTGCTGCGCTGCCGATGGGCGACTTGGCTGTGCGAACCAAGCGCTTGGCCAAGCGGAGGGTCTCAACAAGCACCGTGGCCTCGGCGCGTTCGGCCGACTTGAGGTAGCGGTTGCGTGAACTCATTGCCAAGCCGTCCGGTTCACGAATGGTCGGGGCTGTCACGATGCGCACGGGAAAATTCAGATCATCGACCATTCGCGAGATGACAGCGGTCTGTTGCCAGTCTTTCGCCCCGAACACCGCGATGTCCGGCTGCGTGAGGTTGAATAATTTGGCGACTACGGTCGTGACTCCCCGGAAATGCGTTGGTCGTGACGCACCCTCCATTCGCTTTGCCAGGCGTTCCTCCGAGACGAATGTGCTGTGATCCCCACCGTACATCGCCTCGTCATCCGGTGCGAATACGATGTCCACGCCGAGTTGTCGACAGTGGGCGAGATCCTCCTTCAGCGTACGGGGGTATTTCTTGAAATCCTCCCGTGGACCGAACTGGGTTTTGTTGACGAAGATTGTGACCAGTACCAGCCCATTCTCGCCTGCCAGCGTGCGCGCTTTTCGGATGAGGCTCAAATGCCCCTCGTGTAGGTTGCCCATCGTGGGCACCACGACGATCGGGCGAGCGTCTGCAGAGATGCTGGCGCGTTGGATTGACTTGGGTGAGCGAAAGACTTTCAAGGTGCTTGATTCAGGCTAATCGACTCGTCTCCGGCGACTGTTCAACCGAACGGGCCATCAGCCAAAGGAGGTCGGAGAGGCGGTTCAGATAAATGACGGCCTGTGAGCTTTCGTTGGTCTCGGGTGAACGGATAGCGACCGTGCTACGTTCCGCGCGGCGACAGATCGTGCGGGCCATGTCGAGGTTGGCAGAGGCGACCGTTCTGCCCGGCAAGGCCCAGCCCTCGAACGTCAGTCCACTGGCTTCGTGTTCCGCGATCCACGAGTCAATTTGATGGGTGTTGTCTGCGGTGAGTTTGTCGAACTTGCTGGCGGCGTATCGCGCCGAATCCTCCGGCAAAGTGGCGAGTTCGCCCATGAGGGCGATCAATGATTTCTGGATCGCCTCAAGCCGGGAATTTTCACGCGTGCCTTGTAGGTGCGCTCGGGCTAGACCGATGGCGGCGTTAAGTTCGTCGATATCCCCGCAGGCGGCGATCCTCGGATCGCCCTTGCTTGTGCGCTTGGAAAACAGCAGTCCCGTCTCGCCGTTGTCTCCGGTTCGGGTCGTGATACTCATTGACTGCGCAACTCTCGCCGCTTGGCCAAGCGGCGTAAAGCGAAAGTGCTTTCAGTCTTGCCCCGTGGGTGGAGGGTTCTCAACATACAGCGGTGCAGTCTGTTATCGGGAAACTTGGCGATAAGGAGAAACAATTGTTTTCCTCCTCCGAACTGTACCTGATCAGCGAGGGTAACGAATTGCTGCTCTACGACAAACTAGGGTCGCAGTTTCGGGAGATCAATGGGATGCAGGGAGTGGTGTTCTCCGTGTGGGCGCCCAATGCGCAAAAGGTCAGTGTGACTGGTGACTTTAACGAATGGAATCCCGAGTCGCACCCGATGTGTCGGCAGGGGGATGCCGGGGTGTGGGCGGTTTTCGTTCCCCACGTTGGGCAGGGGGCACACTATAAATTCCACCTTGTTAACGCGCTTGGCAAGGTGGTTGAGAAAACCGACCCTATGGGACGCTTCTTCGAGCAGGCACCAAAGAACGCAGCGATTGTTTGGGATACCGCTCAATTCAAGTGGACGGACGAAGTATGGTTGGCTGCACGAGCGGAACGAAATCCCTTCGAATCGCCCATGAGTATTTACGAGGTGCACCTTGGCTCATGGCGAAAACACAACGACGCTGAGTCACTTTCGTACCGCGATCTTGCGACTGAACTGGTCGGTTACGTGACGCAGATGGGTTTCACGCATGTCGAGTTTTTGCCCGTGGCTGAGCACGCCTATTATCCGTCGTGGGGCTATCAGGTGACTGGTTTTTTTGCGCCAACAAGTCGCTACGGGACACCGGACGATTTTGCCGCGTTGGTGGATGGGTTGCACGCAGCCGGCATCGGCGTGATACTCGACTGGGTGCCGGCGCATTTTCCGAAGGACGATTATGCGTTGGCCCGCTTTGATGGAACGGCACTTTACGAGCACGATGATCCGCGTCGCGGAGAGCATCCGGACTGGGGGACTTATATTTTCAACTACGGCCGGAACGAGGTGCGTAATTATCTCACCGCTAACGCACTTTACTGGTGCGATCGTTTTCATCTGGATGGATTGCGTGTCGATGCCGTGGCCTCGATGCTTTATCAGGACTATTCGCGCGAGGAGGGACAGTGGATACCGAATGAACATGGCGGTCGCGAGAATCTGGAGGCGATCGGTTTTCTGCAGCATGTGAACCACCATGTGCTCACGCGTCATCCGGGCACGGTGATGATTGCCGAGGAGTCGACCTCATGGCCGAAAGTGTCGCGTCCGCCCGGCGACGGTGGGCTGGGCTTTTCGTTCAAATGGAACATGGGCTGGATGCACGACAACCTGAGTTTTCTCGCTCAGGATCCGGTCAACCGCAAATGGCACTTTGACAAGACGACCTTCGGGATGTTGTACCATTACGGCGAAAACTTCGTCCTGCCTCTGTCGCATGATGAGGTGGTGCACCTGAAGGGTTCGCTGCTCGGCAAGATGCCGGGCGACGACTGGCAGCGCTTCGCCAACCTTCGTTTGTTGCTTGGATATCAATGGCTGTTCCCGGGAAAGAAACTCCTTTTTATGGGCGGCGAAATTGCGGAGGCCGTTGAGTGGTGCGAGGATCGCGGGTTAAACTGGAAAGCGGCAAGCGACGGTTCGCCAAATCAGGGTGTGCAAAATTGGGTGCGCGATCTCAACCATTTTTATCGGGAACAACCGTCGCTTTGGGAGGCTGATTTTGATCCGGTAGGTTTTCAATGGGTGAACTGCAACGACCGGGAAAATTCGGTTCTCACCTTCATTCGTAACGCCAAGTCGGGCGGTGCCGCGTTGCTCGTGGCGGTAAATTTCACCCCGGTGCCGCGAAGCGACTACCGGGTGGGCGTGCCGGAGGGCGGCCACTGG
>WTHH01000433.1 GCA_011523195.1 Verrucomicrobiales bacterium | reverse complement strand
GTGGAGGAGCATCGGGGGGAGATCGTCGATACCCGCGGGCAGGTGTTGGGGCATCACGACGGGATTGAATTTTATACCATCGGCCAGCGGAAGGGGCTTGGAATCTCATCGCCGACGCCGCTGTATGTGGTGGAATTGGATCCGGAGAACAATCGTGTGGTTGTGGGGGAGGAGGGGTTGTTACTTCGGTCTGAGTTTTGGATCGACCGTTGCAACTGGATTCCGTTCGAGGATTTGGAGGGGCCGATCGAGGTCTCGGCCGCAATTCGTTACAATCATCCCGGTGCGGCGGCCACGGTGGAGCCGGCGGAGGATGGCCGGGCGGTCGTCAGGCTTCATGAGCCGCAACGGGCGGTGACCCCCGGTCAGGCCTGTGTTTTTTATCAGGACGATCTCGTGGTTGGCGGAGGGTGGATCATGCGTCATTAGACCGTGTTTTCGGTGAAAAACGGGCATGATTGTTTAGCGATATTGCCCAAAATACGGGGCATAAAAGGATTGCCCAGCCGGGGCGTTTGTGGCTTCATTTCCGGCCCTGACGCACGGGGGAGCTGCCGGGAAAAAGGTTTCCTGTTGCCCCAACCGGGGCTGCGCCGTTCTGGCACCTGCTGGTTATGAACTTGGTTCGAGTCCATGTACACTACTCGGGACGAGTGCAGGGAGTGGGGTTCCGATACACAGTGAAGTCATTGGTACCCGGGTACGATGTACTCGGCACCATTCGGAATTTGCCCGATGGTCGTGTGGAAATGGTCGCCGAAGGCGAACAGGGGGAGCTGGAAGAATTCCTGCAGGCGGTTCGCGACTCCGGGTTGCGACGCAACATCCAGGACGAGGAAATCGTCTGGGAAGCAGCAGAGGATCAATTCAGGGGATTTGAGATTACCGGCTGAGTTTCGGTTGTTTGAATGAAGTACGCTTTAATAGCAGACATACACGCCAACCTCGAGGGGCTCGAGGTTGTGCTGGAGGATGCGCAGAAGAACAACTGCACGCACTACGTTTGTCTGGGTGATGTGGTGGGCTACAACCCCAACCCGGTTGAGTGCATGAATATTGTCCGGGAGATGGACATGCCATGCATCATGGGCAACCACGACGAATACTGCGGCGGCACGACCGACCTGTCCGGGTTTAATCCCCACGCGAGCCACGCCATCCAGTGGACGCGCGACCAGCTTTCCGATGAGCAGCGCGACTGGCTGCGCAGGCTCAAGTATCTGCGCATGATCGCTAACTTCACGATCGTGCACTCCACGCTCGACGGGCCCAAGCGCTGGGGCTACGTGCTGAGCAAACTCGATGCCGCCTCCAGTTTTACCTATCAGAACACTGGAGTCTGTTTTTTCGGTCACACGCATGTGCCGCTGGCGTTCGTCCGCGAACAAAACGCGGTGACCGGCGGCAAGTACGACAAGTTCACCGTCGAGAAGGGGAAGAAGTATTTCGTCAACGTCGGCAGTGTTGGGCAGCCGCGTGATGGCGATCCCCGTGCTGGATATGTGATTTACGACCTTGAGGCCGGCACGATTGAACTGCGCCGCCTCGAGTACGATGTAGAGAAAACCCAGGCCAAGATTCTGGAAGCCGGATTGCCGGAGCGCTTGGCCAACCGCCTGGCTTCCGGCCGCTGACCCGGCCGCGCTTGGCCAAGTGCAAACGCGTGCCAACCCCAAGGCGCACGCCCCCAGCTCATGCATAAGCTGAAGCATATTTTCACCTTCATCGCCCCCTACGTGAAGCCGTATTGGGGGCGGCTGCTTGCGGGGCTCTTCTTCGGCGTACTCTTCGGGGCATCCAACGGCATGGTGCTGTGGGCGACTAAGACACTCCTGGACCGGCTGGACCCGCAGACCGTCGCGGCAACGGCGAGTGGAACGAACGAGTTTGCCGAGCCCGGCAACTGGTTCACTGAGACCGCTGCCTCCATCCAGACGAGTGTCATCGGCACGCTGGATCCATGGCTGCCGAGGATGGGCGACGACCTGACATGGATGCAGATTGTAGGCGGGCTGTTGGTATTTCCCTTGCTGGTCGGCTTTCGCGGCTCCACCAAGTTTCTCGGGGCATACTGTCTGGCATGGGTGAGTGAGCGCGTGATCAACGACCTTCGTGTGGCGGTGTTTCGCAACCTCAGCCGGCTGTCGATTCGCTTCTTCAACAAGTCCACCACGGGAGATCTGATCACGCGCATCAACGGCGACGCGTTGTTGTTGCAGTCGTGCCTCTCGTCCGGAGTGGGGCATCTTGTTGCGGAGCCGGTGGCGGTGATTAGCGTGTTTGCCGGCCTTTGCCTGATCGACTGGCAGCTGACAATGGGCGTGCTGGTGTTGTTCCCTATCTGCGTGGTGCCGATCATTCACTTCGGTAAAAAGGCACGCCGGGCAACTCGTCGAAAAGTGGAGGCCAACGTCAATCAGTCCAGCCTCGCTGTGGAGATGTTTTCCGGCATGCGTGTGATCAAGGCATTCGGATTGGAGGGCATGCGCGTGGATCGTTTCCGCGAGTTGTCGCAACAGCTCATCCGGCAGACGATGAAAACGGTTCGCTCGCGCGAGATCGTCGGTCCGCTGGTGGAGACGGTGTCGATGATCGGCATCGGTGCGTTGATCCTGTACGTCGTTTACACCAACCGTAGCATTCCTGACCTTGTTGTTTTTTTCACCGGCGTGCTGATGTTTTACACGCCGATCCGCAAGTTGGCCCGCTGGCATGTGCAGATCGAGGAGGCCAGCGTCGGTGCCCAGCGCCTAATGAATGTGCTTAGTGAAAAACCGGACATCCTCGAGCAGTCGCAGCCCAAGCCGGTCCAGGGTTTTGAACAGGGCATCGAGTGGAGTGGTATTTCATTTGCTTACGAGGAGGAGGAAGTGTTGACTAATTTCAACCTCACCGTGCCCAAGGGGACCAAGCTGGGGATTGTCGGTGAGAGTGGCTCCGGCAAGAGCACGCTCATTAATTTGCTGTTCCGTTTTCATGATCCCGATGCCGGCGCGATCAAACTGGATGGGCACGACCTGCGCGACCTGAGCATCCCAGATTTTCGGGAGCAGATGGCTTTGGTCAGTCAGGAGATTGTGCTGTTCGACCTGACTGTGGCTGAGAATATTGCGCTTGGCCAAGAGGGCTGTACACGTGAACAGGTGGTGGAGGCTGCATGGCATGCGCACGCACATGAGTTCATCGAGGCACTTCCGGAGGGGTACGACACTCGAATTGGTGAACGCGGCGTGACGTTGTCCGGCGGTCAGCGACAGCGCCTAGCCATCGCGCGTGCGTTCGTACGCAACGCCCCGATTCTCGTGCTCGATGAGGCTACTGCAGCGCTGGACTCCAAGGCCGAGACCGAAGTGCAGGCGGCCATTGATCGGTTGAGCGAGAATCGTACTGTGCTTTGTGTGGCGCATCGTCTGTCAACGTTGCGCACGATGGATCGCATCATCGTGCTGTCACGGGGTCAGACCATCGAGGAGGGGACGTTCGATGAACTACTCGAAAAGGGTGGTTTCTTTTGCGGCTTGGCCCGGGCTCAGGGCATCACCGGATAGCGAATACCAAAGCCAAGCGCTTGGCCAAGCGCTATTTTTTCTTCTTCGCAAACAACGGAAATCGCTCGGAAGGCGTGTGGGCTTCCTTGAATAATGGTGCGATCTGCTTGACGACATCCGGGTGTTTGTCGGCGATGTTTTTCTTTTCACCGATGTCCTGTCTGAGGTTGTACAGCCGGATCGGTGCGTTTGGATCGTTTTTCACCTTCAGCCGGATTGCCTTCCAGTCGCCCATTCGGATGGCCTGTGCATTACCGTAAGAATGGAATTCCCAGTAGAGGTATTTGTGCTTCGTTTGTTTTCCGCCGGTCATGGTGGGGACGTACGAGATACCGTCGGTGTGCCTTGGCGTGGGGATTTTAGCCAGTTCACAAAACGTCGGCATGAGATCCCAGTGCGCGCAGATGTGATCGCTCACGATTCCGGCCTTCACTTTGCCGGGCCAGTAGGCGATCAGCGGTACGCGGATGCCGCCTTCGTACAGGTCGCGCTTGTGACCTTTCAGAGGGCCGTTGCTGTTAAAGAATCTGGGCTGATGACCTCCCTCGTAGTGTGGGCCGTTGTCACTCGTGAATAAAACCAGCGTATTGTCGGCAATTTTCAATTCATCCAGCAGATCGAGCATTTGGCCGATGCCACGATCCATGCGGGTCATCATGCCGGCAAATGCCGCCACCGGATTCTTCACCTTGGTTCCGTGGCTGTACTTGCCAATCTTGTCCTCAAACTGGGGGAACTTTTTTCGGAACGGCGCAACGTCCTCTTCTGGACACTGCATCGCGGCGTGCGGGATGGTGATCGGCAGATAGGCGAAGAACGGTTTCTTCGCGTTGTCGCGGATGAACTTCAGCGCCTGTATTTGGATCAGATCGTGTGAGTAAGTTTTGCCGTCGAGCAAAACCTTTTTGTCGTTGTGCCAGAGATGCTTCGGATAAAACGTGTGCGCTTGGCGCTGGCAGTTGTACCCAAAAAACTCGTCCCATCCCTGCTTCACCGGGTCGCCTTCCGAGCCGGGTGCACCGAGGCCCCACTTGCCAAACATGCCGGTGGTGTAGCCAGCCTCTTTTAGCAACTTCGGGATGGTGATCATGTCGGCCGGAATCGGGGCCTGGCCTTCCGGTTGCACCTCGCGATTTCCGCGCACGTAGGCGTGCCCAGTGTGTACGCCGTTCATGATGCTGCAGCGTGTTGGCGCGCAAACCGTGCTGCCTGAGTAATGCTGGGTAAACCGCATCCCCTTGGCCGCCATGCGATCGATGTTAGGCGTGGCGAACAGTTTTTGTCCGTAGCAGCCAAAGTCACCGTACCCGGCGTCGTCGACCATGATGAAAATGAAATTCGGCTTTTTTTTAGACGCTTGGGCAGTAACGCCAAGCAGGCCAATCAACAACAGTAACAGTAGTTTTTTCATGTGAAATTATTCCTGGGGGACATGCTCGCGCTTGAGGATGGCATTAAATTCCGCAACCAACGCCTTTTGGTTCTCGGCAAGATTTGTTGTCTCGGCGAGGTCGTTTTTTAAATTGTAAAGTTCGATCGGGCCGTCCGGATTTTTCCTCGTGTTGCGGCGGACGCCTTTCCAGTCACCTTTCAATACGGCAGTCGCTCCTCCCCGCCCACCGAATTCCCAGTAGAGATAGTCGTGTTTACGCTGGTCCTTTTTGCCGAGGAGTGTGGGCACCATCGAGATGCCATCCACTTCGTGCTCGAGTTCGATCTGTGCCAGCTCGAGCAATGTGGGGAACATGTCCTGAAAACCGCTGATGTGGTGACTGACTTTTTTTGCGGGGACACTTTCCGGCCAGCGCGCTATGAATGGCACGCGGATGCCACCCTCGTACAGGTCACGTTTCATTCCGCGCAATGATCCGTTGCTGTCGAAAAATTCCATCTTATGTCGACCCTCCTGATGAGGGCCGTTGTCGCTCGAAAACATCACGATGGTGTTGTCGTCGATTTTTAGTTCTTTGAGGGTGGACAAAATTCGTCCCACATCCTGGTCGACGTAATCGATCATCCGGGCGAAGCCTTTTTCCTGATCGGGGATGTCGAGGTTTGCGTGACTGCCCCAGTCCGGCACGCGCATGCCGTCGAACCTGATCCGTTTTTCCCCGCCGGCCTCGTTGTTGGCGTGAGGGATGTTGAGAGCGTAGTATGCAAAAAACGGCTTCGACTTGTCTGCGCCGGCATTGCGGATGTAGTCCATCAATCGGTCGGCGATCATCTTAGGCGCGTAATCGACGGCCACCCTTGCCACGCCGGCTCCCTCGTATCGTGGGCCGATGCGCCTGGCCCGCCAGTCGTTGTACACAATATTTTGCAGCTTCACCTTGCGGCCGTTATGGACGAGAAACTCGGGGTAAAAATTGTGCGCGTGGTACATGTTGATGTAGCCGTAAAACTCGTCGAAGCCGTGGCGCTGCGGGTCGTCCAGCGGGGGCGGATTGCCGATGCCCCACTTACCGAAGCAGCCGGTTTGGTAGCCGTTTTTTTGGAGCACCTTGGCGAAGGTGATGTCACCTGGCTGCAGTTGGCCCGGGCCGTTGCCACGGATCCGGGCGTGGCCGGTATGCAGGCCGGTCATCAACACGCAACGCGACGGTGCACAAACTGTGCTGCCGGAGTAGTGTCGCGTGAAGCGCATGCCTTCTTTGGCCATGCGGTCGAGGTTCGGGGTGCGCAACGTCTTTTGGCCGTAACAACCGAGGTCGCCCCAGCCAAGGTCGTCCGCGAGGATGTAAATGATATTGGGCCGCTCTGCCTGCGTCTGGCCAAGCCCGAGCAGCAGGCCAAGCGCGATGAAAATACTTTTGGCGGGCCGATGCATGTGCAGAGAGAATTTCTTAACGCTTGGCCGGATGCAAGTTGGCAATCGGTGGTCAGTTGCCCGCTCTAGGCCAAGCGCATCGAAAATCGGGTTGATCAATTGTAACTAGGTCATCACAGTTTGCCTGTTGACTGAACTGCGAAATGTAATTCTTGTCGTCTGGCTTGCGCTTGGCCTGTGTGCCTGTTCCAACCCCGAGGCGGATCGCGCGCTCATTGAGGCGGCCAAGGGCGGCAACCTCGAGCAGGTCAATTTGGCCATCTCAGACTGGGGCAACGTGAACGCGAAAGGTGGCAAGCTTATGGCGACGCCGTTGCACTACGCGACCGTCCACGGGCACACGCCGGTCGTCGAGCGGTTGCTCGACAAGGGCGCGGACGTCGGATTAACCGATGCCAACGGGGAAACGCCGCTTCACGATGCCGCCACGTTCGGGCGTGTTGACGTAGCAGGGATGCTGTTGGCTCACGAGGCGGATGTGAACGCATTGACGCCGGAAGAAGAGTCGCCGCTGGATTACGCCATCGAAGCTAACGCGGAGGAGGTCGTCGAGTTGCTTCGGACGAATGGCGGCAAGACCGGCGCGGAACTCTCCATTCACACCGCCGCCAAGCGGGGAGATCTTCAGGCGATCCAGCAACATCTGGACGCCGGCGTGGATGTCAATCAGTTGGACGATTCCGGGGCGACGCCGTTAGACTACGCAGCCAAGCGCGAGACGGAGGAGACGGCGGATTTCCTCCGCAAACGGGGCGGCAAAACTTCTACGAAGCTAAGAGAGGAGCGGAAAAAGTTGGCCGATTGATTGGCTGAACGGGTTACGGCATTTCGAGGCAGACAAGCTGGTTTTTGTTACGAACGTACAGGCGTCCGTTGGCCAGTGCGGGTTGGTTTCGGGCGTTGGAGCCAACCACCTGTGCGCGGCTGATCTCCCGCCAACCCTCCGGGCTGACCTGCCCAAGCACCAGTTCCCCACTTTCCATCAACGCCACCAGCCGGTCACCGCACAGGATCATCTGGCAGTCGCCGAACCGGTTTTCACTCCAGCGCACCCTGCCGGTGGCCAGCTCGATACAGCGCAGTGCCGGCTCAGGCGGGACGTCTGCCCGACCGTGTGTGCCGTAGAGAAAACCATCCCTGTGCATCACGCTCGCGTACTGGCTCGAGAGACTCGTGTCGTTGGACCACAACTCCCTGTAGCCGCTTGGCGTGGCGTCCAACACCAGCGCCCCGGTGTTGTAGCTGGATGTGAGATAAACCCGGTTCGCCACGACCAATGGGGCGGCGGCATTCACCGAGGCATGAATCCGTGCACGCCAACGGTGTTGATAATCGACGGCCCCATCGGCCGGGTTCACCACGGCCAATCCGGTGCGCGTGAAGAACACCGCGCGCCGTTTGCCTTGCAGCGTGGAGATCACCGGCGAGGAGTAACTGGCTTCGTCGTCGAGTGATTTCCAGAGCAGCTTGCCGTTGGTTTTGTCGAGCGCCACGATCCCCGCGCCGCCCGTGCCACCGATGTTCAGCAGCACTGCGTTCCCCTCGATCAACGGTGAGCATGCCATCCCAAAAAAGCCGTCCTGGGCGCGATAGGTCTTTTGCGTGTTCACCTTCCAGACCGTTTTGCCATTGGCCATGTCGGTACAAACCACGATGCCCTGTGCGCTCATGGTGTAAACCCTGCCGTCCACAATTGCCGGGGTCGCCCGCGGCCCGGCGCCCGAGCCAAAGCTGTCGACGTAGCTCGTCGGGTAACGGTTTGTCCAAATCGTTTCGCCGGTATTCGCGTTCAAACACTCGATCACATCCTGCCCCGATTTCTCATGAAACAGGATGGTTTTTTTCCCTGAAACGACGAGACCGCACAACGCCTCGCCGATTTTCGTTTTCCGCCAAATGACCTTTGGGCCATCCTCCGGCCAAGCCTGAGTCAGTGCCTTCCCGGGATAGACCGCATCCCGATTCGGCCCCAGATACTGCGGCCAGTCCGCGGCCAGTCCGTCTGCCGGTGGCCTAATCAGGCAAGCGGCGAGGAGTGGGGCAATATGAATAAATTTCATTTTTATTACAGATTACAGGTAAGGATTGGAATGTTTCAGTGACTCTGCGACGACGGGTGGGACGAGGCCGTCGATCGCTTGGCCAAGCGTGAGGCGTTGGCGGATGGTGGAGGAGGAAACCTCGAATGGCCAACCTTGCAGCGCTTGGCCGCCAGACGGTTCGGGGAACTCGGCAACTTCCTGTCCCGGCCGGGGCACAACGACAAACCAGGCCCGCTTGGCCAAGCGCTTGGCCTCGCGCCACTGTTGGAGCGTGGGGACGTGGTCGGCACCGATGAGATAGTGCAGCTTGGCCTCGGGATAGCGGTTCGCGAATTCGTCCAAGGTGTCAATAGAGTACGAGACGCCGGCGCGATCCAGTTCCTGCGTGTCGAGTTCGCACCGGTTTTCACCTGAGAACGCCAGCCGCAGGAGCCGCAGCCGGACATCGGCGGCGGCCGGTTGTTGCTCCGGCTTGAACGGTGATCGTGCGGCGGGGACGATGAATAATCGATCGAGCGACAGTTCCTCCAGTGCTGCCCGGGCCACAAGCACGTGCCCGTTGTGCACAGGGTCAAACGACCCGCCAAAGATGCCGATGGATTGTAGTACGCTCACGCCGTTTGCCGGTCGAGGGCGTTCTCCTCGAGGATGCCCTTGGCCTTTGGAAAGAGTTTGACTGCCTCAATGATCATCCAGATTTCGAGTGCGATCGTGGCCAAGCCGATGCTGCCGAGGAGGTAGTCAACCTGTCCCGCAACCAGCCAGCCGGGTGAAACGAATAGTTGATATATCATCGCCCATATCGGCATCACGAGCATGAACAACATCGGGATGACGATGAACCAAATCGCTCGCCCGCGTCTCCATAGATAAAACGAGATCACCATAAACGATAAGCCGGCCAGCAATTGGTTGGTGGCACCGAAGAGGGGCCAGAGGGTGAGGCCGCCTTTGCCCGTGTAATTGCCAATCCACGCGAAGAATCCTTCGGAGCCGCCTTGTTTCATTTTATCGATCGACTCTGGCTTGGCTTTTTGTTTCAGCGCGGCAGCTTCCATTTCGGCGGTGACTTTGCCATCCAAAGCCGCCGACAATGGTACGGGCGGCGCTTTGGGCGGAACAACCGCCATTGCCGTGGCAATAACAACGGCAAAGATTGTGGCCCCGTGTTTGTTTTGCAGCAGGGCAAAAGGCGCGGCAGGCGGGTTTTCGCTTTCGCCGACTTTGCCGCCGAGTGTGGCGGCGAGTTCTTGAATGACATAACGCTGCAAACGGCAGGCAGTATCCAGCGTGGTGCCTGCAAAGGACGCAACCAGAACCCCCATCAGCGCGATGGAAACCGGCCCGCTTAAGCCGAGGGCTTGAAGGAAGTTCGCTGAGCCTTGCACAAATGCCCCGACCTTGGCAGCGAGGGCCCCGGCAGCGGTCCAATCGCCATACTGTGCGGCCCATGCTGCTTGGCCGGTAAGTATGGATCCATCTTTTATCGACAGCCCCAGCCCAAGTCCTGCACCGCAGGCGATAATAACAAGCGTGGCGAGGAAGCCCTCGGTGAGCATGCTGCCGTAGCCAACGAAGCGGGCATCGGTTTCGTTTTTCAACTGCTTGCTACTCGTTCCGCTGGAAACAAGGCAGTGAAACCCACTAACAGCGCCGCACGCGATGGTGATGAAAAGGAACGGGAAAATGACCGGCGCATTTTTGGGGTTGAAATCCCACGCGGGCGCTACCATTTTCAGCGTTTGTTTTTCGCTACCATTGGGTGTGTAGCCGATGAACGCTGCCGCTGCTAGACCCAGCAAGATGAGCGCGAGAGCGGAGATGAGTTGCAGCGAGTTGATGTAATCGCGCGGCTGCAGCAGCGTCCACACCGGTAGTACCGAAGCCACGTATGAGTAGCCGAGAAGCACGATAACCCATGTCCAAATGGGCCACGCGGCGAGTGTGGTGTTAAAGCTGTGCAGGAAACCGGTGTTGCCATAGATGACAGTGAGATACATTACGCCCAGCGCGGTGAGCGAGGGTACGAACAACCCGGCACCTTTGCGGTAAAGCAGCATACCGATGCCGATGGCGATGGGAATTTGCAACACACACGGGAAGATGGCCGCCGGGTACTGCTTGAACACTGCCGCGATGACTAAGCCGAAGATGGCCAGCACGACCGTTAGCGCCATGAAGAGAGTGAGCAAAAAAAGGAGACGCACACGCCGGTTCAACACACGGCCGGCGATGTCGCCTACCGTCTGCCCGTTGTTGCGCAGGCTCACTACGAGCGCGCCGAAGTCGTGCACTGCGCCGATAAAAATAGAGCCGAGCACGACCCAAAAGAGCGCGGGCACCCATCCCCACATGATGGCGATCGCTGGTCCGACGATAGGGCCGGTGCCGGCGATGGAGGTGAAGTGATGCCCGAACACGACCGACTTGCTGGTGGGCACGTAGTCCACACCGTCCTTGAGGCGTTCGCTTGGGCAGATGGCATCGGCGGAGAGCCGGAAAATCTTGCTGCCCAGCCAGCGTCCGTACGTGTGGTAGGCGACGAGGAAGCCAACTCCGGAGAGCAGTGCGATCAAAAGCGTGGTCATGGGAAATCAGGTTGCGCCTGGCCAAGCGTTTGGCCAAGGGCTGCGAAAAGCAAACGGCAACACGGCAGTCTTGCAAAGGAAAAACCCAGCGCTTGGTCAAGCGCTTGGCACAAAAAAAACGGCGCCCCCGTATGGGAACGCCGATCGGAAAAAGAATCGAACAATTATGCCTTCTTCTTGCCTTTGCCCTTGGCCTTCTTTGGAGCCTCAGCGACTTTATACCCGGCCTTCTTGATGGCAGCCATGATCTTGTTCTTCGTGGTGGTTTTGTCACAGAAGGAAACCTTCACGGCACCGAGCTTCTTGCCGGTGGCGAACTTGGAACCTTTGAGGTTCACACCCTTCACGTCACCGAGGCTCTTCTTCACTTTCGTGAGGCAGCCCTTTTCACAGACGAGACCGTCCACTTTCAGGCTTACTTCAGCAGCCTGAACACCGACCACCGCAGCGGCCATAGCGAATATTGCGATAAGTTTTTTCATAATAATGTTCCTTTCTTTGTTGGAAACAGTTGGAAAAGTGTAGTCCTGTGGCCGCCGCACGCAAGCCGTTTTTTTACAGTTTTCGTCCGGCAAAATGCTGCAGACACTCCGTCACCGATCGGCCACGGTAATCCTTGAGGCGAAGGTTCGCCCCTTTTTCCTGAAGCAATTTCAGGATGTCAAAATAGTGGTCGTAGGCCTTTTGCTTGTTGATCCCGGTCTTGATCGCGGCCACATGGGCCGGGGTGTGGCCGTACTTGTCCGGCTTGTTCAAATCCACCCCGGCTTCGATCAGATTTTTAAAATCGCGAACATTCCCGCTGCTTACGGCCTGAAAAAGCAGGGTGAGGCCGTGGACGTTTGGGGTGTTTAAATCGGACGTTTTTTGCGATTAGGATCTGAACTGGATCTTAGCGTCGCCAGTTCTCATTGATCTTTATGGCGGCATGTCGGGAGGTGTTGCCCATATTGTCATCTACTTGGCTTCATCCAGCAACGCCTGGTTTCGAGCGACATACGATTCCACGATCAGATAGCCCTCTTGCGTGAGGCTGTGCTGGTGCAACATGGATCCGAAAATAAAAACACCAAGCCCAATGTAGAGCACCGGCTTAATCGTTAACTTCACAAGGTTCTTCGTGCTTAACCGCTCCATTTGATACGGGGATGAAAAGCGCTAATAAAAGAGCGGTAATAAATAATTTTATTGCGTAGGTTTTTTTCAAATTTGGTCGTTGGTGCAAAACGGTGGTGGTCTTGGGGAGTGTGTTTTATCCGCAAATCCTTGCAAGATAATGCTTTAAGTGGACTTAAAAAGTCAGAAGAAGGGCCGCCTCGTGGTTGACGGACATGTGGGCCAACACGGCGGTGGCCATCTGTAGCTGAACCTGAGCGGCGGTCTTCTCCGTTGCCGCCCGGGCGAAGTCGATGTCGGTGATCCGGCTACTAGCGGCACCGATTGCAGAGCGGGTCTCTATGAGTTGATCGCTCGCCGCCTCCATCCGGGATTGCGCCGCGCCGATCTCAGCGCGTTTGCTTGAGACCTGATCGAGCGTTTGCTTCACGCTGGCCAGGGCGGCAGCGGCGTTTTCCAGCGTGGATAGGTCGGTGCCCTCCGCCACCACCTCACGGGCGGCGGCCTCGAGATCCACCGCGGGCAGTTCCACCGTCTTGGCGTTCTCGTCCACGGTCACCGCCTTCGGTTCGCTCGAGAACATTTTCATCCCGTTGAAGGTCGCCTGTGTTGACTCGCTCAAGCCGGCTTTAAGTTGGTTAAACTCCTCGGTGTACAACGCGCGGTCGGCGTCCGACTTAGTGGCGTCATGCGCGAGGATCGCTATCTCACCCATGCGGTTTAGTGAACGAGTGACGCTCTTGAGCGTGCCGTCCTGCGCCTGGAGAAATGACATGGAGTTGCCAACATTGCTGAGTGAGGCATCGATCCGGTGCACCTGAGCATCGAATCGCGATGCCACGGAAAAACTCGCGGCATCCTCCATTACGCCCGCCGCATCCCGGCGGCCGGTCGCCATCTTGAGATGGACCGTGTTCAGCCTCCGAGTGGCTTCCGCGTGCTGGGTGACGGCTGTGTCGAAAGTGATCTTGGGCATGGCGTGTGCCGGCTCGTGCTAAAGCGAAAGGGTTACCCTGATGGCGGCCGGGGGCAAACCAAAATGGTCGGAGAATCAGCGCTTGGTTGCCGAGCCAAGCGCGAGGCTCAATTCGAGGCCCATGCCGGCACCGATGGCCAAGCCGCCTCCGGTTTGTTCATCCTTGTTTTCAGGCTCTTCCGCGCTTGTTTTTTTGTATTTATCGTCGTTCATTTTGTTCCCTTTGCTTGGCCAAGTTTACACCCGCTTGGCCAAGCGCTACTCGGCTTTGAGGATGCGCTGGATGAACTGCAGCAATAGTGGGTGAGCCGGCTGGGCCATCTGGCCGTGGTTGTAGCCGTCCAGCTCCATGATCGTCGTGTCCGGGTGGCCGACGACCTGCATCATGCGCCAGAGATATGCGTTTTCCTCGTAGCGGCCGAGCATCTCCAGCTTGCGATCGCCGGTGACCAGTAGCAGCGGCGGGCAGTCCTTTCGGACGTGAAACAGCGGCGCCATGTCGTCAATAATCGGTCGTTTGCCGTCAATGCCGCGCTCGGCGCGCACGGTGAAGTGGGTGATCGAGTGTCCGCTGTATGGGATCAGCCCGGCGAGTTGATCGGGGTCAGCCCCGTGTTTTTTCAGCCAACGCCTGTCCAGCCCGACCATGCTCGTGAGGTAGCCGCCGGCCGAGTGCCCGCTGACGAACACTCGCTTGGCCGAGCCACCATAGCGCGAAATATTCTTGAGCGTCCATGCCACCGCGGCTGCGGCGTCATCCACGTAAGCGGGCGCCTTAACTTTAGGGTGCAGTCGATAATTGACCGGCACGACCGCGATGCCCTTTTCCTTCAACTCAGACGGCACGAAACGGTTGCCGTTCTTCAGTCCGCCGCCGTGAAACCAAACGACAGTCGCGAAATCCTTTTTGCCGGCGGGATAGTATACGTCGAGTTTGCAGCGCGACCTCATGTAGTCGGTAAGGCCTGGGCCGGAGCGGTAGGCGATGTCGGCGTCAGTCTTGTACTGGACCGCCTCATTCGCGCCCATGGCCAAGCCGCCACTCAGGGCAAACACCGCCGTTGCCACTGCCGCTGCCATTTTTCGAATCTTCATAGCGCGGCAATCCTCGCTTAGCACCTGGCCAAGCGCAACGGTTAACGCCTCGGCGGGTCTTTTGTGGCGCCGATGGTTTTTCGCCAGGTGACGAGTTGGTCGAGCATTGCCGTGCGCTTGGCCGTGCGCTGGTCGGCGAGGTTTACCTTTTCGCCCGGATCGTTGGCGAGGTGATACAGCTCGAGCGAGTTGTCGGTGAAATTCTCGATCAACTTCCAGTCGCCATCACGGATCGCCCCGCTGGAGCGGCCACCGAGAAAGTGCGGCTTCTCCAGTGGG
>WTHH01000259.1 GCA_011523195.1 Verrucomicrobiales bacterium | reverse complement strand
GATTTGGGGTTGCAGGTGCGTGAGATTGTGGGTGTTGAAATTCAACAATGGCATCACGAGCGCCGGAGTCGCTGCGAACGAAACACGAGCGAAGTCATTGCGGTTGGACGAGGGGCGCGCCGGCTGGGATTGCTTGATGGATCAGCTGCCGTCATTGGCGAAGCAGTTTTTCGGTTCAACACCCGTAAACGATTTTGTCTTTGCCCGTACGCTGTCCTTCAGCACTGGCGACATCGTGGGGAAGCGTTGGGCACTGCTGCCCTCGGCGGCGGGGTTTGTGGATCCATTGCTATCGACCGGTTTCCCGTTGACGCTGCTTGGCATCCAGCGCTTGGCCAAGCACCCAGCAACTTGGCCAAGCGAGACTGAGTTGTCGAGGTATCGATGCAAGACACTTGCCGAGTTGGATCAGGTTTCCCGCTTGGTGGGTGCGCTCTATGCGAGCATGGATGACTTTGAGTTGTTCACTGCGTTGACCCAGCTTTATTTTGCTGCGGTCAGTTTTTCGGAAACGGCGCATCGCTTGGCCAAGCCGGAGTTGGCGGGATCATTTTTACTTTGTGATCGTACGGCGTTTGGCCAGGCAACACAGGAAATCTGCGAAGCGGTCGTGAACGGGGCCAGACGGAATGAGGTGCTGGCGAAAATCGCCGCGACGATTGAGCCGATCAATGTCGCCGGCCTTGCGGATCCAGCCAAGCGCAACTGGTACCCGGTGGATTTAGACGATCTATTTGGTGCGGCCGCCAAGCTGGATTCAACGGAATCTGAAATTCGGGAGATGCTTCTGCGTGAGCAATTGCTATAGTTACCGCCGATGAGTTGGTTGATGGTGGCATTGGGCGGTGCGCTTGGGAGCGTGATGCGTTACGGGGCCGGGCTGGCGCTGGCACGGTACGAGGCGTTTCCGATTGGGACACTGTTAGCCAACATCCTTGGTTCGTTGCTCATCGGCGTTTGTGCGGGAATGTTTGAAGGCGATCAAAAAGGACGTCCGGCTGCGCTGTTTCTGATGATTGGATTTTGTGGGGGCTTCACCACGTTTTCCGCATTCAGCCTGCAGTCGCTCGACTTGATGCAGCAGCAGGCGTGGTTGAAAGCGGGAGGAAACGTGGTGCTGTCGGTGGCGGGGTGTCTGCTCGGTACATGGCTGGGTTTCCTCCTCGGCCAAGCGGTCAAAAAAAGCGCCTGAGCCAATTTTCGGGAAGATTCGACGCCGGGAGCGGCTTGGTTTACATTCCCGCCACTTGGATGCCAAAGCGCACTGACATCAACACCGTTTTAATCATTGGTGCCGGCCCGATCATCATCGGCCAGGCCTGCGAATTCGACTACTCCGGCACACAGGCGTGCAAGGCGTTAAGGGAGGAGGGCTACCGCGTGGTACTCGTTAACTCCAACCCGGCGACGATCATGACCGACCCGGAGTTTGCAGATCGGACGTACATCGAGCCGATCACGCCAGAGTCGGTCGAGAAAATCATTGAGATCGAAAAGAAGGAGATCGAGAAAAGCGGTACTGAGGGCAAGTTGGTATTGCTGCCGACGCTCGGTGGGCAGACGGCACTCAATACCGCAATGTCGCTCCATCGGGCCGGCAAGCTGGACGAGTTGGGTATTGAAATGATCGGAGCCAACGCGGATGCGATCGAGCGAGGTGAGGATCGACAGGCGTTCAAGGATGCCATGTTGCGGATCGGCCTTGATGTGCCGTCCAGTGGCGTGGCCCATACACTGGATGAGGCACTGGAGATCGCCGAGCAGATTGGTTCGTTTCCCTTGATCATCCGTCCGGCGTACACGTTGGGGGGGACCGGTGGTGGCATCGCCTACAACCGCGATGAGTACGAGGAGATGATCAAGCGAGGCCTCGACCTCTCGCCGGTGACAGAGGTGCTGGTGGAGGAGTCGCTTCTCGGCTGGAAGGAATACGAGATGGAGGTCATGCGGGATCGCGCCGACAACTGCGTGATCATTTGCTCGATCGAAAACTTTGACCCGATGGGTGTGCACACGGGCGACTCGATCACCGTGGCTCCGACTCAGACGCTGACCGACAAGGAATATCAGATCATGCGCGATGCCTCGTTTGCGGTGATTCGTGAAATCGGCGTCGAAACGGGTGGGTCGAATATCCAATTTTCAGTCAACCCGGAGAACGGCCGGATGATCGTCATTGAGATGAACCCGCGTGTGTCGCGTTCCTCCGCCCTGGCATCGAAGGCGACCGGGTTCCCGATCGCCAAGTTCGCGGCCAAGTTGGCGGTGGGCTATCTGCTCGAAGAGATTCAGAACGACATCACCCGCGAAACACCGGCGAGCTTTGAGCCTACCATCGATTACTGCGTGGTGAAGATCCCGCGGTTTGCCTTCGAAAAATTTCCCGCAGCCGACCCGACACTGAATACGCAGATGAAATCCGTGGGGGAGGCGATGGCAATTGGGCGGACGTTTAAGGAGTCACTTCAAAAGGCGCTGCGTTCACTTGAGATCGGTCGCTCGGGACTGGGCGGCGATGGCAAACCATGGCGTATCGGGCAGGAGGTCTACGGCGATCGCGATATCCTGCCGCGCGAGTTGATCACTCAAAAACTGAGCGTGCCAAACGCGGAACGCATCTTTTTCCTGCGCCACGCCATGCGGGCTGGGTTCACCATTGAGGAGATTTTTGAGTTAACAAAAATCGATCGCTGGTTCCTCTCGCAAATCAAGGAGATCGTCGACTTCGAGGAAGAGTTGGCTAAATCGGCCTGACGATTTGGTACGCTTGGCCAAGCGCTTGGTTTCTCAAAGAATCTTGATCAGGGCTTCGGCCATCTGAGATGGTGTCTCGGCAACGCTGATTCCTGCGTCTTCCATCGCTTCGATCTTCGCCTCGGCAGTTCCCTTGCCCCCGCTGATGATCGCCCCGGCGTGACCCATCCGGCGTCCCGGAGGAGCGGTGGTTCCGGCGATAAAACCGGCGACCGGTTTTTTGCAGTTCTCCTTGATCCAAGCGGCGGCCTCTTCCTCGGCTGAGCCACCAATCTCACCAATCATGATGATCCCGCGGGTGCCAGGATCGTCGTTGAACAGCTTAATGATATCGAGGTGGGTACTGCCGGGGACGGGATCGCCACCGATGCCAACGCAGGTGGATTGGCCAAGCCCGTTACATGTGAGCTGCCAGACGGCCTCGTAGGTGAGCGTGCCGCTGCGACTAATGACACCGATGTCTCCGGCCTTATGAATGTAGCCGGGAGCGATGCCGATGCGACAGCCTCCGCGAGAATTTTCGCCTGTTCCCGGTGTGACGATGCCCGGGCAGTTTGGTCCGACAAGGCGTGTAGCCGAACCTCTGAGAGCGGCCTTGACCTCGATCATGTCGCGCACGGGGATGCCTTCGGTGATTGCGACGACAAGTTCGAGTCCGGCATCGGCCGCCTCCAGGATCGCGTCTGCCGCGAATGGGGGAGGGACGAATATCGCGGATGCGGTTGCGCCGGACTCCTGAACGGCTTCCTTCACGCTGTCGAAAATCGGCACTTGATCTTCAAATTTTTGACCGGCTTTACCGGGGGTGACGCCAGCGACTATTTGTGAGCCGTATTCCAGGCTGAGCTGGGTGTGGCGTCCGCCGAAACTGCCGGTGATGCCCTGAACAAGTACCTTGGTGTCTGGTTTGACAAGAATGGCCATGTGATTCGAATTAAGTGGTTAGGCGGCGGCCTCGGAAACGACTTTTTTTGCGGCGTCCGCCATGCTGTCCGCAGTAATGAGTGATATGCCGGACTCAGACAATGTTTTCCGGCCGGCTTCAACGTTGTTGCCCTCCAGTCTCACGACTAGTGGCAGCGTCAGG
>WTHH01000420.1 GCA_011523195.1 Verrucomicrobiales bacterium | reverse complement strand
CAACGCCCGCAAATTCAACGACCGAGAGGACGACCTGCCTGTGGATCAGCACATGCTGCTCTCGCTCATCGCCCCGCGGCCGGTGTACGTCGCCAGCGCCACGGCGGATACGTGGGCCGATCCTCACGGCGAGTTCCAGTCCGCGAACCACGCCGCCCCGGTCTACCAACTGTTCGGCAAAAAACCGCTCTCCGTCACCAAGCTGCCGACCGCCAACAAGCCGCTGCTCGACGGCGACATCGGCTACCACATCCGCACCGGCGGCCACTCGGTCGATCCCTACGATTGGAATCAGTTCATCCAGTTCGCCAACCGGCATTTGAAGCGGTAGCCTTGGCCAAGCCGGTTGGGACGGCATTGAATGAAACCCCGTCCTCCGACGTTCTAACAGTTGTGCGTAAATTCACTTTTAACCTTGGCCAAGCGCTTGGCCTGCTGGCTGTGGCCCTGCTTTCGCAGGCGGCCGCCTTGGCCAAGCCGGCGCTGTCGGGTGAGTTAATCTACGCGAACCAGTGCGCCAAATGCCACGGCGACAAGGGACAGGGCGTTGCCGATGAATACGACGAGCCGCTCATTGGCGATTGGCCGGTCGAAAAACTGACCCGCGTCATCACCCGCACCATGCCGGAGGATGACCCGAAAAAGTGCGTCGGCGACGATGCTGAACTCGTGGCGAGATATATCTTCGAAGCGTTTTATTCGCCCGAGGCACAAGCGCGTAACAACCCGCCGCGAATCGAGCTGACCCGGCTCACGAACCGCCAGTTTCTCCACTCGGTTGCCGACCTGATCGCCAGCTTCACCGGACAGGCAGGCTACTACCGCACCGGCGGGCTTCAGGCTGGTTATTACAACAATCGTAACGTCCGACAAAACAACCAGAGCGTGAAACGCACCGATGGCAACATCGACTTCGACTACGGAGCGGGCACGCCCTTCCCCGACAACGCGGATTTCAAGTCGGAGGAATTTTCCATGCGCTGGACCGGCTCAGTGATCGCTGAGGAGACCGGCGACTACCGGTTCATCGTCACCAGCGAAAACGGCGTTCGGCTTTGGGTCAACAACATGGACTTGAAACTGATCGAGGGCTGGACCTCGAGCGGCGAGCGCCGCGAACTCAACGGCACCGTGCGGCTCATCGGCGGGCGGCCCTACCCGGTTCGGCTCGATTATTTTAAATACAAAAGCAAGAGCGCCTCGGTGAAACTGGAGTGGCACCCTCCGCATGGAGCGCGGCAGGTGGTTCCCGCACGAAACCTTTCCCCGGATACCACCGCCAGCACTTTTGTTTTGCGGCAACCGTTTCCGCCCGACGATGCCAGCATCGGCTACGAGCGCGGTAGTGCGGTTTCCAAAAAATGGGACGAAGCCGCCACCTACGCCGCCATCGAGACCGCCAACTGGGTGGCCGATCATCTCGACAAACTGGCCGACACCTCGGCCAACGCGCCGGATCGCTTGGCCAAGGCCCAGCATTTTGGCAGCCGGTTTGCCGCACGTGCGTTCCGACGTCCGCTCACGGTCGAAGAGGAGCAGCTATTCGTCCGCTCACGCTTTGCCAAGGGCAAGCCGGCGGCCGACTCGATCAAGGAGGTCGTCCTGCTCACGCTCAAGTCGCCCCGTTTTCTTTACCCGGACCTTGGCCAAGCGGATGACAACTCGGTCGCCGCCCGGCTCGCGCTTGGCCTGTGGGACTCACTGCCGGACGAGGCGCTTGGCCAAGCGGCGGACGCCGGACGCCTGCGCACCGCCAATCAGGTCAGGCAACAGGCGTTGCGCATGCTTCGACACCCACGCACAAAGGCCAAGCTCCGCAGCGTCATGCACCATTGGCTTGGCCTCGATCACGCCGAGGAGATCGCCAAGGACACGGAGATGTTCCCCGAGTTCGACAAGTTGCTCGAGGCGGACCTTCGTACTTCGCTCAACCTGTTTTTGGACGAAGTCGTTTGGCAGGAGGCCGGCGCTGATTTTCGCGCCCTATTCAGTGCGAGCCACCTCCCGATGAATTCGCGCCTGGCCAAGCTGTACGGCGCGCGGCATCGGGGAACGCCATCCGGTTTTTCGCCGGCGACGTTTACCAGCCAAAAACGCGCCGGCCTGCTCACGCATCCGTACCTGCTCACGCTTTACTCGTATCACAACAGCACTTCGCCGATTCACCGGGGCGTGTTCGTCACCCGGCACCTGCTTGGACGCTCGCTCAAGCCGCCCCCCGAGGCGGTGGTTTTCAAAAACGAGGAGTTCCCCGCCAACCTGACGATGCGAGAGAAGGTCACGCAACTAACCAAGGCCGATGCCTGCATGACCTGCCACGGCATCATCAACCCGCTTGGCTTCACGCTGGAACAGTTCGACAGCATCGGCCGACGGCGTGACAACGAAAACGGCAAACCGATCCATACCGCCTCCGACTATCTGACCGCCGACGGTTCGCCGATCCACATTGCCGATCCATCCGACCTTGCCCGCCACGCGATGGAGAGCCCCAGCGCCCACGAGGGATTCGTCGAGATGCTCTTTAATCAGGTTGCCAAGCAGCCGATCCGGGCCTACGGTTCCGGGGTGTTGAACCAGTTGCGAGATGATTTCGCGCAGTCCCGTTTCAACATACAGTTTTTGCTGGCCGAAACCGCCGTCATCGCCGCCCTGCGGGGAGTCAAGCGGACTGGACCAGCCGGAGAGGAGCAGCCATGAACCAGATCGATCGCAGACAGTTCGTCCGTAACCTCGGGGTGTCCACCGCGACACTGCCCTTCCTCGTTGGCCTGCCGAGCCTTGGCTTGGCCAAGACCGCGCCGCGCCGGCAGCGCCTTGTGGTGATGTTCAGCCCGAACGGGACCATCCCGAAAAATTTCTGGCCGGACGCCACCGGCAGCGATTTCGAGCTGAAGGAAATCATGAAACCGCTCGAGCCGTTCCGCGACCGGATGCTCGTGCTCAACGGCGTGAACAATAAGCTGCAAGGCGACGGCGACCGCCACATGCGCGGCATGAGCTGCCTGCTCACCGGCATCGAGTTGTTTCCCGGCAACATCCAGGGTGGCTCCGACACCCCAGCCGGTTGGGCCAAGGGCATCTCCATCGATCAGGAGATCAAAAACTTTTTTCAGGGCAACGACACAACGCGCACACGGTTTGGCTCACTGGAGTTCGGCGTCGGCGTTTCCGACCGCGCCGACCCGTGGACGCGCATGTCGTACGCCGGCCCCAACCAGCCGGTCGCCCCGACCGATGATCCGTACCAGATGTATCAGCGGCTCTACGGCCAGTTACGCGATCGCGACAGCCTGTTGAGCGTGCTGGACGTCGTCCGCGACGACCTCAAGCGCGTCTCACGCTCGATCAGCGCCGAGGACAAACGCCTGCTTGAGGAGCACGCCGAATTCGTCCGCCAGATGGAACAGGAGTTTGGCCAGGCGGACGGCAAGTCCCTCGTCAGTGATCCGCCGAAATTCGAGGTCGGCATCACCAACCAGAACGACAATGTCCCCCGTCTGAGCCGGATGCAGATCGACCTCATGGTGAACAGCTTCGTCAACGACTTCGCAAGGGTTAGCACTCTGCAGTACACCAAGTCGGTTGGCCAGGCGCGAATGAACTGGCTGGACATTAAGGATGGCCACCACGGCCTGTCCCATGAACCGGACAAGAACGACGACGCAGTCGACAAACTAACCCGCATCAACAAATGGTTTGCCGGCGAACTGGCCTACTTGGCCAAGCGCTTGGCAGAGACGCCCGAGCCCGGCACCGGTGGCAGCCTGCTCGACAACACCACCATCGTTTGGACCAACGAACTCGGTAAGGGCAACAGCCACACGCTAAGGGACATTCCATTCG
>WTHH01000011.1 GCA_011523195.1 Verrucomicrobiales bacterium | reverse complement strand
AAACAGAACAGCCGCCACAACTCGACCCGGCCAAGCACCAACCGATTGATCCCGGCACGGTGGCCGGACTAAGGTTGTGGCTGGATTCCTCCGACAAAAAATCGCTGCAAATTGAAAAAGGCCGCCTAACGCGATGGCTCGACAAAAGCGACGACGACCGGCACGCGGAGCAGTCGCGTTTTCTCTCGCGACCCAACGTGTTCGAGCCACCCAGCGATCCGCCGCTGATCGTGCTGGATGGAAAGGATGATCACCTGCGGTTCGAACCGCTCGAAAATATCCGAAGCGTTTTTTGGGTGGTGGCCGAGCACCAAAAATCATCGCTCGGCTACCGGCCGCTGCTGGGTGATTCCGAGAAGTACCATTTTGCCCGCGCGATGAACGGCTCGATGTTTCACGAGTCTCGGAATTCCGTTGGCCGCGAGGGCCGGGCGTGGATCGATGGAACCGAGGTCGATCCGTTCCAAACACCATTGCCCATCGGGCGACTGGGCCTGGTGACGAGCATCAGCGACAAGCCGGGTGCGGTCTCCAACCTCGCCTCGGATCGATTTTTGCCGGGGCGCAGTTGGCACGGGCGCATTGCCGAGGTGCTGCTGTTTGACCGCGCGCTCGATGAGGCCACCCGGATCGGCATCGAGCAGTACCTCGTCAAAAAATGGAACCTCTCGGATCAGCACGGGCCGTTGACCGGCGACACCGCGAGCCAGACAAAGACCGCCGGCCGACCGGTCCGCGTGATCGATCCGCTCAGCGGCCGGCCGTTTCTCCGCTTCGACGGACTGGACGATGTGCTCGTGACGCGGCGGCGGATGACTGTGCAAACGGTTTTCGCCGTGGCCCGCGAGGGTGGACACGCCACCAAGTCGCACAGCGCGCTGGTGGGCGACTTCAAGTACAGCCACTTCAATCGCGGCGGCGACCGGCTGGTTTACTACCCCAAAGGCCACTTCGCCGGGGAGGACTCCGCGGTGCGACTGGACGGCCGGCCGATCGACCCGGTCGTGACGCGCCTGCCGGAAAACCTGTTCCAATTAACCAGTCTTTCGCCGACCGCCATGCCGCTGAGCCTGATCGGTTCCGACCGGCTGGTGCCGGACCGCAACTGGCACGGCGACATCGGCGAACTCCTGGCGTTCAACCGAGAACTGGACTCAGCAGAGATCGCAATTGTCGAAGCCTGGCTGAAAGCCAAGTGGGGATTGCCAGCAATCCAGTGGCACACGAATTTCAGGGTCAGCAGCGGGGAGACCATCCGGCTGACACGGCCGCTTGGCCAAGCCGCCTCGGCCGTATGGGTGCCGCCCTGCCCTCCTGACTCGTCGCTTGGCCAGGCGCCGGGCATCCACGGCAACTTTCATTTCGCCGATCCCACTCCCGGTCTGGCCAACAACACGCCGCACGCGTTCGGATGGCTCGAGGCTCCGCGCTTGGCCAAGCCGCCCGGCCGATACGCGGAGGCGATCGACTTGGCACTCGAGTCGCCCGACAAAAACAGCACGCTACGCTACACCCTCGACGGCTCCGAGCCGGACGCCGGGGCAACGCTTTACGCGGGACCAATCCGCCTGGCCAAGCCGGCCGTGGTGAGGGCGCGGGCTTTCCGCGATGGCTTCCTGCCGGGGCCAATCGTGACCGGTAGTTATTTCATCGGCGAAAAAACCAGGTTCCCCATCGCATCGATCTCGACCAATCCCGGCAACCTGTTCGACCCCGACCGGGGCATCTACATCGAGGGCCGGGACTACCTCAACGGCACGCCGGAACCGGTGTACAACTTCAAGCGCGAGTGGGAACGACCAGCCTATTTCGAGTGGTTCGAGCCGGGTGAATCGCTTGGCCTCGGCCGCGATATCGGGCTGCGTATCCACGGCGGCTGGACGCGGCATTACTACCAGAAATCTCTCCGCCTCTACGCCCGACCGCGCTACGGCGAAGCGGTGTTTGCTCATCGATTTTTCCCTGATCTGGACATGGGCGAATTCCGGCGACTCATCCTCCGCAACGCCGGCAACGGCTGGAAAACAGCGTTCATGCGGGATGCCGTGGGCCACGAGTTGACCGCCCGAATGGGCTTCGAGTTTCAGGCCTGGCGCCCAACGGTCGTTTATCTCAACGGCCAGTTCTGGGGTATCCACAATTTGCGCGAGCGGATCGACAGCCACTACCTGTCAGCGCACACCGGGCATCACGTCTCGGAGATCGACCTGTTGCAGCACACGGTAAAATCCGGCGACATGAAACACTGGCAACAAGTCACCGCGATCATCAACGCATGGGAAACACTCGAACCCGACGAACGCATCGCCCGGCTCGAGGCCATGGTCTATATCGATAACCTGATGGACTACATCATTCTTGAGGTGTTCCTCGACAACACCGACTGGCCGCGGAACAACGTTCGCCAATGGCGGCCGCGCACCGCGGACGGGAGGTGGCGCTGGATCCCCTACGACCTCGACGGCATCCTCGGCACGGCCGGCCACAATGCCACATACAACACGCTGCACCACACCGTCCTGCACTTCCCCGGTCATCCGCCGGACTTTATCCGCGTGCTGCAAAAGCTGCTCACGCACCCGCGTTATCGGCAGCGGTTCATTCATCGCTTTGCCATGCACATGCAGGGCGACCTCAGCGCGGAACGCATCCTCAACGCGGTGCAGGCCAAACAGACTGCACTCGAGCCGGAGATGGCGCGGCACATCCTGCGCTGGCAGAAGGACGTCGGCGCCATCGAGCGCGGCGAAAAGGAGGAGGAATGGTCGCTGCCGTTGTGGGACATTTACGACTGGCGTAAGCAGGTGCGCAAACTGCGCGAGTTCGCCACAGGCCGGCACGATCAGGTTTGGGGACATTTACGCAAAGGATTCCTGCTCGATGATCCGGCGACGTTGACCCTCGCCGACCCCGATTCACGAATCCGCTCCGTCAACGTCGAGGGGGTGCCAATGAAAAAAACCGACGGCGTGTGGTCGGCGCGCCTGTTCACCGGCCAGCCGATGCGGCTCACCATCCAACCGCACGACGGCTGGGAGATCGCAGGCTGGGAAAACGATAGTGCGCCGGGCCCAGATCGGCTGTTCACGTTAAAAACAGGCACTGCGCTCCGGCCGCAATTCGCCAAACGCAGCCAGTTTAGGATCACCTCCGTTGAACCGACAGACGACGGGGCATTGCAGATTGTGTTCGAGCAGTTGAGGACAAAAGCCCACAGGCTGGAGGTTTCCGCGAATCTCACAGACTGGACACTCGTACAGGAACTGCCCACTGCGCTTGGCCAAGCGGATCAAACCGTTCGCATCAAGATCGACAGCAACAGCCCGGCCCGTTTTTTTCGGATCGTCGCTTTTCCGTGATTGCGCCGATTTTTCGTTGCGCCAGAAGGATGACGGGGCTTGAATCCTGCCCTGCAACGTACCCGGCGATGCAACATAACCCAGCCAACTTTTACCGGACTCTGCTGGCCGCCGCTGCCGTCGCCATTGCTCTTGGCCAAGCCGGCTGCGGCTCGAAAGAGCCGGAGCCCACACCGCCGCCCGTGGCCAAGCCGGCACCGCCGCCCAAGGTGGAAACACGCACCCTGCACGAACTGGCCGCCTCCGATGACAACGCGGCCCTGCTAAAGCAACTCCAGCTTGGCCAAACGGCGGATGCGTTGGACAACCTTGGCCAAACGGCGCTGCACGTGGCGGCCATAAACGGCAAGGCAGAAAACCTCGAAACGCTGCTGACCTATAAGGCAAACATCCATGCCAAGACCGCGAAGGAAAAAATCGACGCGTTCCATCTAGCATGTGCGCACGGCAGCGTGGAAGCGGCAAAGCTGCTGCTGGCCCATGGTGCGAATCCTAAATCC
>WTHH01000185.1 GCA_011523195.1 Verrucomicrobiales bacterium | reverse complement strand
CCCAAAAACCCCTGTAATACATTAAGTGTGATTTGGGCAACTAACTCTTAATCAATTGGTTCTAGGTTCTAGTCCTAGTCGGGGTACCATTATTTTATTGCCAGTGTGGCGGAATTGGTAGACGCGGCGGATTCAAAATCCGCTTCTTTCACGAGAGTGTGGGTTCGAGTCCCTCCACTGGTACCACTTGATTTTTCACCCTGATTTATCTCGGTTGCGGGTTTGCCTTCCGGTTTGCGCTTGGCCAAACTTGGGTTCGTGAGGGCTGTTGTTTTTGGTTTTCTTCTTTCTTTTGCCATGTCTCTTCAAGCAAATCCGGTTGCCATTGTGGTCCACGGCGGGGCTGGGCGTATCGAGCGCGAATCACTCACACCAGAGCTTGAACGGCTTTATCATGAGACGCTGGAGCGTTCGCTCCGAGCCGGGCATGAGATTCTACGCGGTGGTGGCAGTGCGTTGGATGCCGTTGAGGCGGCGATCGTGATCATGGAGGATGCACCTGTTTTTAACGCCGGCAAGGGATCGGTATTCACAGCAGAGGGCAAAAACGAGCTGGATGCCTCGATCATGAATGGCAGCGGGCTTCAGGCTGGAGCGGTCGGTGGCGTGACAACTGTAAAGAATCCGATCCGGGTAGCCCGGGCCGTGATGGAGAATTCGAAGCATGTTTTCTTTACCAACGAGGGAGCCGAAAAGTTCGCCGCAGATAACGGTTTGGAATTGGTCAAGCCGGATTACTTTCGGACGGATCGGCGTTGGAAGCAGTTTTTAAACTGGCGGAAACAGGAGGAGGCCAGGGCCAAGCCGCAGGCTGCCACCACTCTGGAGCAGCCGGAGGATTACTTCGGCACGGTGGGTTGCGTGGCGCTGGATGCAAAGGGCAATATCGCTGCCGGAACCTCGACCGGGGGGATGACCGGCAAACGCTTCGGCCGGATCGGGGATTCGCCGATTATTGGCGCGGGGACGTATGCTGACAATCGCACCGCGGGCATCTCCTGCACCGGCCATGGTGAGTACTTCATCCGGCATGCCGTGGCACACGACATCAGTGCGCGCATCGCCTACAAAAAGGAGAGTCTGGCCAAGGCTGCCGATGACGTGGTGAAGTCCGTCCTTAAAAAAGCTGGCGGCAACGGTGGGGTGATTGCCATCGATGCTGAGGGGAATGTCGTGATGGAGTTCAACACGCCGGCAATGAGCCGTGGCTACATCGACCGTGAGGGGAAACTCAAAACGGCGATCTTCAAATGACACCGTGTTCCGCCTACCGGGTAGGGTTGCATTTTAAACGGCGACTATTGGCTTGGTTCCATTGAAAGTTGTTGTACGGTTGTTGCCGCTTTATGGGCGATCTCCCCAAACCCGAAATCATTGTTACACACGACGGCGACTTGGACGGACTGCTTTCCGGCATGTTGCTACAGAAACTTTCCGCCACGCTTTATGGCGAGGAGGTTCGTTTGCTGGGCTACCAAACCCACGCCTGGCACAGCCGTTGTCTGCGCGAGAACTCTGCCTGGGTCAGCGACCTGGCGTTCGAGGAGCGCATGGACCGCCACAACTGGGTGGTCGTTGATCATCACATTACGAACACCACGCCGACCAAGGCGCGGCTTGTTCACGACGAATCGAAGAGCGCCTGCATGCTGGCTTACGGGCTGTGCAGGGAGCACGGACTGGAATCTGAGACGCTCGACCGCCTCGTCCATCTGGCAAACGTTGGCGACCTGTTCCTGCAGGATGACCCGGAATTTGAGCTGGCCAACGACCACGGCTCGTTGGTGAAGACTTATGGTTTCTGGAACATGTACTCGATTGTCGATGGCGATCCGGAGAAACTGCTCGATCATCCGTTGCTGGAGGTTATGCGCGTGAAGCGCGAGGTCGAGGACCCCATGGGGCTCAACTGGAGCCGCCAAAATATTCAGGAAATCACGCCGAAAGTCGGTCTGGTAAAAACCGTGGTGGGCAATTCAAATGTGATCTTGAACAAGCTGCTTCGTGAGGACTCCCAGCCGTACAAGATTCTTCTGACGCTCAACCGCATCGGGAACAACCAGTTTATGGTGAGCCTGCGCAGCTCCGAGGGAGGGGCGTTGCGGATGGCCAAGCAGTTGCAGGGTGGTGGGCACGCGAACGCCGCCGGAGCGGCACTGCCCAAGAGTGTACAGCGTGTGGCAGATGCGGTGGACTACCTCAAGACGGCGTTGAACCCGATTACCCACGCCCAGGAGAACGTGCCGGACAACCTTGAGTCGTTGTTTGAGAGCGCGAAAATCTGACGCGACCTTTTTTTACCTCGCCAAAAAGGGTAATTTTTGTGTTGGCCCTGTTGTGGGCATGAGTCTAGATTCTGCCGGTCGCATTCGTGAACAGGCATTCGCCTGCCAAGGAGATGAACGTCGATACCGGAATTTGGGACAAACTCACCCGTGTAGTCGTGACTTTGCTGGTCGTTGCTGCGCTGGTCTGGGTGGCCATCCTCTACTTCCCGTTGATGCACCAAAACGAGGCTATGCGGCAGCAGATCATCGAGTTGGATCAACGCATCCAGCAGGAGGAAATGGTCAACCGCGAGCTTCGCCTCGAGATCGATTCCCTCAAGAGCGACCCCAAGACCGTGGAGCGTCTGGCTCGTGAACAGCTTGGCTTGGCCAGGCCGGATGAGACGGTGATTCGCTTCGATGTTCCCGGCGAATAATTCGTCGACATTTCTACGCTTGGCCAAGCGCTTGGTTCTTCTTGTATCTTCCCCCGTGAAAAACGAAACTGCCGCAACGTGAAATATCGTCGATTCGGCAAGACGGAGATTCAGATGCCTGTGTTCTCCTGCGGGGGAATGCGCTACCAGCACAAGTGGGATGACATTGATCCCAGCGAAGTGCCGGACGAGGGACAGGCCAATCTCGAGGCGACCATCCACCGGTCGCTGGAGTTGGGGATCAATCACATCGAGACCGCGCGCGGCTACGGTTCGTCCGAGATGCAGTTGGGATACGTGCTGCCCAAGCTGCCGCGCGACGAGATGATCGTCCAGACCAAGGTCGCGCCGTTCGCCACGCAGAAGGAGTTCCTCGACACGTTTGACAAGTCGATGGAATACCTGCAACTCGACCACGTCGACCTGTTGTCGCTGCATGGCATCAACAACGCGCAGTTTCTCGACTGGTCACTCCGCAAGGGCGGTTGTGTCGAGGCGATCCACAGGTTGATCGACGAGGGCAGGGCGAAGCACATCGGCTTCTCGACGCATGCCTCGACGCACATTATCCAGTCGGCGATCGAGAGCGACGCATTCGAGTACGTCAACCTGCACTGGTACTTTGTCAACGACCTGAATTGGTCGTGTGTCGAGGCCGCTGCCCAGCGGGACATGGGCGTGTTCATCATCAGCCCGAACGACAAGGGTGGAAAACTTTACGCGCCGCCGCCCAAGCTGGTCGACCTGTGCAGGCCACTTTCGCCGATGCAGTTCAATGCGCTCTACTGCCTGAACCGACCGCAGGTGCACACGCTAAGTTGCGGTGCGGCCAAGCCATGCGACTTCGATGAACACATCGCCGGGTTGGAGCATTACGACCGGATCGCCGAGGTGATGTCACCCATCGAGGCACGGCTGCGAGAGGAGATGGTCAACGTCCTCGGGCAGGACTGGTGCGAACGGTGGTTTGAGAATGTGCCGGAGTACCTAAACGTGCCGGGCGAGATCAACGCCCTCGAGATTATTCGACTCTGGACCTACGCCAAGTCGCTCGACTTGGTGGACTGGGGCAAGATGCGATACAACCTGCTTGGCCAAGCGGACCACTGGTTTCCCGGCGAAACCGCGGCCAAGGTGCGCGAACTCGACCTCACTGAGAG
>WTHH01000047.1 GCA_011523195.1 Verrucomicrobiales bacterium | reverse complement strand
TTTTGGCTTACTGATATTTGCGATCGTGAAGACGTGTGGGGAGCTTGTATTTCGGATCGGTCAGTATCTTAACGACGGCCTTGTCCTTGGCGCGGAGTTTTTCCGGCGTGTTGAGTTTCCACTCGTGGCTGATGTCGCGGCCGCGGTTCCGGAAGTCCTGCCCGTCGAGTAGACTGGTCAGCGCCCAGTAAACGTACTCGGTCACCTGACAGCCGTAGTCGCAGGTGCGGTCATCGTACGAGTACCACGCCCCGGCGGGATATCGGCGGGGGACGGATAGAAAGTAGCCGCCACGCGCGACGTCCATCGCCTTGGCCAGTTCAGAGCCGCGCCGTTCGCCGAACACGTCCGGGTAAGTCTCGGCATAACCGATGGAGGTAATGATGTGCAGAATTTCCTCAATCGAGGCATCGAACTCGGAGGAGTTTGCATTGTGCGGCCCACCCTTGGGCAGCGTCTCGGTGGCGAAAAGTCCCTGCAGTGCGTAGTCATCAACCTGATCGTCCAGTCGGTCATGGAGCCGATCCAGTTCACGTTCATTGTAGCCCATGACGACGGCTGAGCTCTTGTTCCAGAGGGTGTTGTTTACCTCCGGATTGTCCGGTTTCCCGTCGCGATTGTTGTCCAGAAAATCGGCGGCGATATCGGCGGCGTGGAGCAGCTTGGCCTCCGGTACACGGCTGGTGGCGTGAATGAACAGCCCGAAAACTTGCACGTACCTCGGGAGGGCGGTGTTCAGCTTGGGCAGACGCCCATTTTTGCCTTCGCGAATCTTGAAATCCGGAGCGGTGTTATGATCCGCCTGGCCAAGCGGAGCTGCGGCCAAAAGAAACAGGGCCGTGCCAAAAATGGCACCAGCCCTGCGAAGTTGGTTTGAGACTGCGCTCATGGCGGCTTGGCCAAGCGCTTGGTCAAGCGGTTACTTGATTTTCTCAGTGGTGAACGGCGAGGCTGGCAGACCGGCTCCGTTGACCAGATTCGGTTCCGCCTCCTGGTTCCATCCGAAGCGGACGTTTTTCGGTTCGCGGACCGCCTTACTAGAGACGATCAGTTCGTCCTCGTGGATGTTGGCGCCGGCGGGGAACCATTTGCCGTCCGATCCCTGTAGTTCAAAGTGAGTGAGCGGCTTGTCGTTGCTGGACTTGATGCCCTTGCCGTGGTCGAACTTGACGATGATGCGGCGGTCTTTTTCCTTGAACGACTTGAACAACGGGCCGGAGTAAACGAGGTCCTTCTTGCCGTAATTCTTTGCGAGCGCCCAGAGTGCAAGGCGGCGTCCGACTTCCTGCTTATTCTTTGGATGAATGTCGCGGGTGTTGCTGATGTCGGTGGTCACAGCCATGCCTGTGTGCGGGATGTCGAGAGCACTGAGTTGTGCCTGCCAAATGCCGGCGAGATCGTGCGGATTGCGGTTGCCGTACTTGAACGGCGCGAGCTGCACGAAATAAAACGGCAGCTTCTTGTTTTTCCAGACGCTGCGCCAGCCGTTGATGAGGGCTTTTTTCTTCTCGTAATAGAGCATGCCCTCGCCATTGTTGGATTCGCCCTGATACCAGATTGCGCCCCGGATGCCGTACGGTTTCAGTGGGGAGATCATGCCGTTGTAAAGCGCGAGCGCGGACTGGTGGTTAATGTTACCGTTGCCGCCTTTCTTCGGGTAATTCTTGAGGTTGTCGGCGATGTCTTTCAAGGAGGGGACTGACTTGAACCCGGCGGGAGGCGTCCACGGCTCGATGCGCGTGCCACCCCAGTTTGAGCCAAGCAGGCCGATCGGCACGTCGAGTTCGCCCTTCAGGTGGCGGGCGAAGTAGTAGCCTACGGCAGTGAAGTTCGCGACAGTGTCTGGGCTGGCCACCTCCCAACCTCCGCGCTGGGGAGTGACGTCCTGCTCCGGTTTGTCAGAGGGGCGGTGAGGAACCTTGATGTGGCGAATCAGAGGATGCATGCCGTTGGTAATTTCCTCCTGAGGGTTCGCCGATTGTGAGACGCGCCACTCCATGTTGGATTGACCGGAGCAGAGCCATACCTCACCGACGAGCACGTCCTTGTACCCGATCGTGTTTTTGCCTTTCACCGAAAAGGGGACGGGAGTCTTGCTGGCCTTGAGAGGCTTGAGTCGTACCTGCCAAGCGCCTTTCTTGTTGGCCTTGGTTGACTTGGTTTGTCCGGCTACGGCCACGGTCACGGCCTCGCCGGGTTCGGCCCAGCCCCAGACCGGGAGCCGTTGGCCCTGCTGTAAAACCATGTGGTCGCCAAAGACGGAGGGGAGTTTGACGTCGGCCTGAACAGCCGCTTGGCCAAGCGCAAATGCACCGGCTACGAAGACAATACGACGGAGAAAAGAAACAGAGTTCGCCATGCACCGATTGAGCCGACTGCCGGCTGAGGCGTCAACAGTTTATTCTCCGGTGATGTGGAGGTGGATGCGGCGGGAGTGCGGGTGGGTGCGGTGTTCCCAGAGGTAGATGCCTTGCCAGGTGCCTAGAACAATGGAGCCTCCGGAGATGGGTACGCTCAGGTTGACATTCGTTAGCGCAGAGCGGACGTGGGCCGCCATGTCGTCGTCGCCCTCGTAATTGTGTTCGTAAACCGGGTCGGCATCGGGGGCCAGACGGGAGAAGATCGACTCGAGGTCGGTGCGGACGCTTGGGTCAGCGTTCTCCTGAATCAACAGCGATGCTGAGGTGTGTCGGACGTGCAGGGTGACTAGCCCGGTTTTAAAGCCAGCCGCAGCCACATGGTCATCGACATCCCGCGTGATTTCGTAAAAGGCACGTCCGCGGGTTGGGATGTTCAGTTCGTGGGCGTACTGCCCGAGCATGTGTCAATTCTCCCCGTTGATGCGTTTGTCCAACGCATCGTCTTTCGGGTGTCCCGCCTGGAGAGCCTTGTTGTAGTGGAATTTGGCCAAGGCGACGAACGGTGGTTTTTGGGTGGCGTAAACCACAGCGAGGTTGAAGTGCGACTTGGCGTGTCCCGGTTCGAGTTGGACGGCTTTGCGTAGCGCGGTCTCGGCCGCTTTCGCTTGGCCAAGTCGCTGGAGGGTGGAGCCGAGAAAATGCTGAGTGACAGCGTCGCCCGGAATGAGCTGAACCGCTCTCGCGAGATTGTCCCGTGCCGCCTCGTATTCTTTTTTACGAAAACTCAACATGCCGATTCCCCTCAACGCGTAGGGGTCGTTCGGATCCTGTTGGAGTGCCCGATCTAGGCTGGCTTGAGCGTCTTCGTATTTTTCCTGTTCCATCTGGGCAATAGCCAGATTGGACAAGGTGAGGGGATTATTCTCGTCCAGCTTGAGGACGTGCATAAATTTCGCCTCGGCCTCGGCATACTGATGATCCCTAAAGAGATTGGCTTCTCCGGCCTTGAAGTTTTCGACTTGCCCAGCGGGGATGCTGGCGAGTCTTGCTTCAAGCGTATTTTCCGGGGCGGGCGTTACCTGCGGATCGGTGAGCAATTCTTTTTCTTCCGCAGTCAACGGAACCTTCTCGGCATCAAGTATTTCCAAACGGGCGCGGAGGGTCTTGACTTGGTTTTGCAACTCGGCGACCTGAGCGTTCTCGGCACGCTTTCTACCACGGAAATTAAACATGTCCCGGAAACTGCGCCTGCTTCTTGGCTGGTTGTTACCGGATGCCACATTGGCCCGCTCAGCCTTGGCTAAGCGTTTTTCGAGTGAATTGATGTAGCTGGTGAGTTCCTTTTCGCGGGATCTTTTTTCGAGGGCCTTGAGTTCTTTTTCGAGGTCTGAGTTGGCAGTGGCGGCATCGCTGAGTTTGGTGGTGGTCTGCTGCAGTTCGCCTTGGCTTTTGTTGAGCTGTTTTTCCAGCGAGGCCACTTTTGCCTCGAGATCCTTTTCGGCGGTGCCCTTGTCATACG
>WTHH01000096.1 GCA_011523195.1 Verrucomicrobiales bacterium | reverse complement strand
TCCGCGCGCAGGACGTTGTCGAGCGGCACGGCGTGGGCCATCGGCTCCACGTCGCTGATGTCGAGCTCCTCCAGTTTTTTCACGTAGCCCAGAATATCGCCGAGCTGGGAGCCAAGCCTAGCTTTCTCCTCGGGCGTCAGGGCAATTCGCGCCAGATTGGCGACGTATTTGATGTCAAATTCGCTGTCGGACATGGGTTTGGGAGGCGTTATTCCTCCTCGAAATTACGGGTCACAAGTTGTTCCAGCTCGCTAATGGCCTGATCGGCATCGCCCCCCTCGGCGTGTAGCGTCAGCATGGTGCCCGGCCCGGCCGCGAGCATCATCAGGCCCATGATACTTTTTCCGTTCACCTCTTCGCCCTCTTTTTCGACGAAAATCTCGCACTCAAACCGGGTGGCCAGCTTGACAAACATCGATGCCGGCCGGGCGTGCAATCCCAGCTTGTTCTGCACGACCACGTCTCGGCTGACGCGGCTGCCGTTGTTTCCGCCTGTACTCATCGGGCAAAAGGCGGCGCATTCTGGCGTGAGGACCGGTCTTTGGCCAACTTTTTTGCATTTTGTCGGAGAAACAGGCTTTTCTGAATTGACCTTGGCTCCCAATTCGGCAGCATGAACCGCCATGCATGGAGGTTCGGATTTTTGAACAGTCCCCGCCGCCGTGCGTCCCAACAAATCTTTTATGATCCGGAACATTTCAACCTTAGCCAAGCGCTTGGCCGCCCTTGCCGCGCTGGCAATGTTGCCTGCCCTGTCCAACGCTCAGGACAACGTGGAAATCGTCAGCGCAGACACGGCGACGGTGGACATCGACGTGGCCAACCCACTCGACAACCAGCCCGGCCTCTATGGCAGCGAGATGATCGCAGAGAAAATGCCGGTCGCCGAAGTGCACGCTTCCACGATCGTTGAGATCGAGGGTGGACTCGCCACGGCTTGGTTTGGCGGCACCAAGGAGAAGGCGCGCGACGTGGTTATCTGGATGTCCCGCAACACCGGTAACGGCTGGTCCAAGCCGATCGTAGTGGCCGATGGCGTCAATCCCAAAGATCGCACTCAGCAGGCCTGCTGGAACCCGGTTTTGTTCAAGCAATCCACCGGCTCGCTGATTCTCTTCTACAAGGTCGGCCCCTCGCCCACCAGATGGTGGGGCATGATGAAGCGCTCCGATGACGACGGTGTCACCTGGAAAAAACCGGTTCGCCTGCCGGATGGCTTCGTTGGCCCGGTTAAGAACAAGCCGATTGAACTGTCCAACCGCACGCTGCTTTGCGGCTCCAGCCTTGAGGACGCCGGCTGGCGTGTGCAGGTGGAAAAATTCATCCAGAACCGTTACTGGAGCAAAAGCAAGCCGCTCAATTCTCCTCTCGATCATTCGGCCATCCAGCCGACCCTGCTGCAATATCCGGACGGCTCCATCCAGGCGCTTTGCCGCTCCAAGTCCGGACGCCTGACCGAGAGCTGGAGTACCAACAACGGCGGCAAGTGGAGCCGCATGCGCCGAACGTCATTGCCGAACCCCAACTCCGGGGCGGATGGCACCGTGTTGGCCGACGGCCGGGCACTGCTCGTTTACAACCACACGCGCAACGGGCGCTCGCCGCTGAATGTTTCGGTCTCGTCCAACGGCAAAGAATGGGAGGGCGCACTGGTGCTCGAGAATCAACCGGGTGAGTACTCCTATCCCGCAGTCATCCAAACCAGCGACGGCAATGTGCACATTACCTACACGCACAATCGCACCAACATCAAGCATGTGGTGGTGGATCCGACCAAGCTGAAGACGGTGCCGATAGTCCAGGGCCAGTGGCCGCAGTAACGCGCTTGGCCAAGCGCTTGGCCCATGACGGATTCCCATGACAGCCCGACCCCGGAGCAGGTTTGGGAAGCCGCTTTTGATGCGCTGCAATCTGGCGACGAAACCAAGGCTCAGGACAGCTTCCTCCACTGGGCATTGCTTCTCGATGAATACGACCAAGCCGCTTGGCTGAAAGAGATTCCGGCCGAACTGCACAACACCATCGGCAGCATCCTCCAAACAGCCAACACCATTTCTGCAAACCCCAACGACTCCGCGCATGCCTGGGAACGCCTTGGAAACGCTTGGTCAATCGCCGATCGACCGGACTGGGCGCACGACTGTTTCACCCGGGCCACACGCGCCGCACCCAAAAGCGCCGTTGCCCATTATCATCTCGGAGTCTCATTTTTTGGGATGGATAGCATCGACGAGGCAGAGGCATGTTTCATCCTCGCAACCAAACTGGATCCCGCGCACGCCGACAGTCGATACAACCTTGGCCTGTGCCACCAGACCAACGGCAACAGCGAGTCTGCGAAACAGGAGTATTTGAAAGCTCTAGAACTGGAGCCAGGCCACCGTTTCGCGGGGAACAACCTTGCCAGCATGCACATGGGTGAACTGAATCTCGATCAGGCAAGGGACTGTCTCGACTCAGTCATCGAGAGCCATCCAGAAAACCCGCCCGCCCGCAGGAATCGGGCGCAGGTCCTGTTGTTGCAGGGCGAGTTCAAACAGGGTTGGGCCGACTTCGAGTACCGCTTTCAAACCGACACCCGCGAACAGCACCATGCAAAAACGCTCTGGCGCAGTGAACCCATTCACGACAAACACCTGCTTGTCCATTTCGAGCAGGGGCTGGGAGACACCATCATGTTCAGCCGTTTTTTGCCAAGGATTCGGGAGTATTGCGGCCGACTTACTTTTGCATGTCAAAAACCACTCCTCTCGCTCATCAAACACTCGTTCCCGCAAATTGATGTGGTGGCCGGGGACGAATCGGTGGCCGATTTCGACGTCCACCTCCCGCTGCTCAGCCTCGGGGACAGGCTTAGCCTGCACACGGAATCTGAATTCCAATCCGAGCCTTACCTGTTCACCGAAAAAAACGCAGCTCTTCCGAACAACGGAAAACCAAAAATCGGCGTCGCTTGGGCGGGAAATCCCAACCACAAATCCGATGGCTCACGCTCCATCCCATGGGAGCAATTCAAGACCGTCGTCGAGTTGAACGGAATCGACTTTTACAATCTGCAGGTCGGACCGCGGGCGTCGGACTGCGGCGGTGGGTTGATACCGCTTCACAACAGGATCACCGACTTCAGAGACACGGCGGCAATCGTCAACGAACTGGACCTCGTCATCACCGTTGACACAGCCGTGGCTCATCTCGCTGCCGCGCTTGGCAAGCCAACATGGATATTGATTGCCGCCCTGCCGGATTGGCGTTGGAGAATGGAGCGTGACGAAACGGTTTGGTACCCGAGCGCCACGCTTTTCCGGGCGTCCAAACAAACCGGATGGGATGCGACTCTTGCGGAAGTGAAAAAACGGATGCCTAGGCAACTGGAATTCAGTTGAGCTGCGCCCGCACGTCCATACGAAATTCCGGGATGCGGGTGACCACAGTGCGCCCGTCCTCGTCCAGCCCGATGAAGCTGCCCTTGGCCACAGCCCACGATCCGCCGAACAAGTGGAAGCTGTGGTAATCGAACGTCTCCCCCGGCTCCAGTTCGGGGAACAACCCCACAACACCATCGCCCTCGACCACCGTCTTGTTGCCGTCCGCCTCGTCCACGACCCATTTCCGGCCCTTAATTGTGACGGTCTTCTCCGAGTTGTTGTGGATGGTAATGAAGTAGGCAAAGCAGTGCGGCCGATCCTCCGGCGTGGCCATGTCCGGCTGGTACACCACCCGGTCCACAACCACTTCCAATCCTTCCAGTTCAACCATGTTACTTCGCCCCGCTTGGGCAGGCGCGGCAGACTACGAGATGACCCCACCGCAGGCAACCCCGTGCAGCGACAAGTTCCGGGTTTGCAGCACGAGCGTTGCCCGGTAGGATACGCCCATGCACTCGTT
>WTHH01000358.1 GCA_011523195.1 Verrucomicrobiales bacterium | reverse complement strand
GATAACAGTGTCGATTTTAAGGATTTCAACAGCTACGGCTCTCGTCGGGGCAATGATCGAGTTATGACCCGCGGTACGTTTGCCAATGTCCGTATCAAAAATCTGATGGTTCCTGGCACTGAGGGAGGCGTGACCAGGCATCAGCCAAGCGGCGAGCAAATGGACATTTACGATGCGGCGATCCGTTATCGTGAAGAGGGGACACCTTTGGTGGTGGTTGGGGGTAAGGAATACGGCACCGGGAGTTCGCGCGACTGGGCTGCCAAGGGCACGCGCTTGCTTGGTGTTCGTGCGGTGGTGTGCGAGAGCTTTGAGCGGATTCACCGATCCAACCTGATCGGTATGGGTGTGTTGCCGCTGCAATTCAAAGAAGGCGACGGCGTGGAGAGTCTGGGACTCGATGGAAGCGAAACCTATGGCGTCATTGGATTGAACGACGACTTGAAAGCGCAGCAGGAGTTGACCCTACGGATCACACGGGCGGATGGTTCAACCTCTGAATTGGTGGTACTTTGCCGGGTCGATACAGACATTGAAGTTGAGTACTACCGGCACGGCGGCATCTTGACCTACGTGCTGCGGCAATTGGCGGCAAAAGGCTAATTCATTGCGATAATGCCTGTTTTTGCTTGCCTTTTGTGTCTCTCTGCGAATGATGCCCGCCCTGTTTAATTATGAGTGAACCGAATGATACAGACATTTTAATGAACGGCGAAGAGTGGTTCGCCAAAAACCGGGGCATGTTGATCAACATCACCCTTGTCATTTTGATTGGTGTAGTTGGGTGGAATTGGGTTGAAAACAGCAGTTCAGCGTCATCCATCGAAGCGGAATCGGCATTGGTCAACGTACTCTCCTCTGACAACACAAATTTGGTTGAAGTTGCGCGACTACTTAACGGAGTTCATGAATCATACAAAAATGAACCCGTGGCCGAGAGGGCGTTGATCCTGAGCGCGAACACCTCAGTTGAAGCTGGAGATTACCAAAACGCGAAGGCTCGATTTAGTTCTTATTTGGCTTCGTACAAGGACGGAGGAAAATGGATCGACGAGGCGAAACTTGGCCAAGCACTTTGTCAGGAAGCGGTCGGCGAAAACGCCCCTGCAATCGCTGCCTATCAGGAGCTGACCAATTCTCCGAATACCGTCATCAAGGTCCGCGCCTCGGCCCTGTTGGAAGCAATACAAACGACTCTCGAACCGCTGCCTTCTCGACCAGATCCGGTTGAGGAATCGGCGGTGCCGGCTGAAGGGGCATCTACTGTTCCCGCAACACCGAGCATCGAGGCTACTCCCGCCCCCCCTCTGGAGATTCCTGAGCCGAAGTAGTTCGGTTGTTTTTAAACCCGTGAACATTGCAATTATTGGCACAGGGTATGTCGGTTTGGTGACCGGCACCTGTTTTGCCGAGGTGGGACACAATGTGGTTTGTGTCGATTGCGACGAGGACAAGGTCAAGCTGCTGCAAGGCGGTGGTATACCGATCTACGAACCGGGCCTCGAGGAGATGGTCAAAAAGAATGTTGCCGACGAGCGATTGTCTTTTTCAGCCAGCTCATCCGAGGGGGTGGAGAAATCGGACGTCATTTTCATTGCCGTCCCGACACCTCCGCTCGAGGACGGATCGGTTGACCTGAGTTTCATCGAGCGTGTGGCGCGAGATATCGCCAACGCCATGACCTCGTACAAGATTGTCGTCGACAAAAGTACGGTGCCGGTCAAGACCGGTGAAAAGGTCGCAGAGACGATCAAGCGGTATTGCAAGGCGAATTGCGAATTCGATGTCATCAGCAACCCGGAATTTCTGAGGGAAGGCTTTGCGGTTGAGGACTTGATGAAGCCGGATCGCATTGTCGTGGGCTCTGCCTCGGATCGACCGAACGAATCGATGCGCGCTATTTATGAGCCGTTCAACGCCCCGATAATTTTCACGGACATCAACTCAGCGGAGTTGATCAAGCATGCGGCCAACTCATTTTTGGCGATGAAAATCTCCTACATAAACGCAGTGGCGGCCATCTGTGAGGCTTCCGGTGCGAACGTCGAGGAGGTGGCCAATGGCATCGGGATGGACGACCGAATCGGTCGCCGATTCCTCAACGCTTCGCTTGGTTTTGGTGGGAGTTGTTTTCCGAAAGACTTGAGTGCATTTATTCGTATCAGCGACGAACTGGGATATGACTTCGGATTGCTCAAGGAGGTGCAAAAAATTAATGCCGGCCAGATGGATCGGTTTCTCAAAAAGATCACCGACACACTTTGGATTCTGAAAGACAAGACGATCGGAGTGCTCGGCTTGGCTTTCAAGCAGAACACCGATGATGTCCGCATGTCGCCGGCGATTGATATTTGCCAGCGGTTGTTGAAGGAGGGCGCTTCCCTGCGAGTGTTCGATCCCAAGGCGATGGAAAAAGCCAAGGGTTTCCTCCCCGCTGAGGGAGTCACGTACGTTGATGAGATGGACGAAGTTGCGGAGGGGTGTGATGCACTCGTGGTGGCAACGGAGTGGCCTCTGTTTAAGGAATTGGACTTGGCCAAGGCCAAGGAGGGAATGACCTCTCCCATTCTTTTCGACGGTCGCAACATGTTCGATCCATCCGAGATGGAGCAATTGGGCTTCACCTACAAGAGCATTGGCCGATAAGCCGATCGAGGTTGCTGCCGGTCTGGTTTTTCGTGATGGAAAACTGCTCATAACCAAGCGCCCGGAGGGGAGCCACTTTGCGGGGTTATGGGAGTTTCCCGGCGGTAAACGAGAAGCGAACGAAACCATTGAGCGGTGTCTCCACCGTGAACTAAAAGAAGAACTTGGGATTGAAGTGGCGCTTGGCCAAGCGCTGGAATCTGTGACGCACAAGTACTCTGTTATGACTGTACAAATCACCTTCTTTTTAGCCCGCTTGGCCAAGGGCGAACCAAGGGCCATCGAGTGCGCCGGCCTCGAATGGGTGACACGCGAAAACTTGGCCAAGTTCCAATTCCCGCCGGCAGACCAACGGCTAATTTCCAGATTGGTTGACGATCCTTCTTTTTGGGAGTAATAGTTAACCGTGTTTCACGTCAGTTGTCGAAATAACTTAATATTTTTGAGTTGGTGTCGATACTGAACTCGAAGGAGTGCTGAAATTGTGTGTGCAGACATGGTGCTCTGGAAACTTCGAATAGCGTCCATCACGGAAGATGGCAAAGCTACTGGACATTTTCGCCTGCAAGGAATGCGATCGAGCGATTTTCCTGAACCTGGAGGATCGTGCTGCGGATCATTTTGTCTGCCCGCATTGCCAGCACGATCAGAGCCGGGAGGAGGCGATGCAATCCTACGAAGCCGAATTGGCGACGCAAAAGCATGAGGCACCTGCTTCTGTTGAGGACCCTCCAAACTATCCGGATGTCTTGGCGTGTGGCAGTTGTGACCATGCCATTAAACTCAGTTCGGAGGAGCAGTCCAATGATACGTTAAACTGCCCGAGTTGTGCAGCGCCGTTGCCGCCGGCAATTCCTGCCCCTACGAAGGTTGAGTCAAAACCGATGGAGAGCTCATCTGCCAAGCCGGATGGATCGGCGAAGCAGAAAGCGAAGACGAGAGCTGCAGATGCCAGCGGTCCAGAGCCGGCACAGGAACTGCCGGAATTGATTTCATGCGATGGATGCGAACGCGCAATATTCGTGTCGGAAGAGGATCGAACGGCCTGGTCTGTACAATGCGACCATTGTGGGTATCAGCACGGAAGTGAAGCGCTAAATCAAATTGTCGGCGAACAGGCGTCCAGAGCCGAGGGGGAGAGTGTGACCGAGCCGGTGGTCGAGCCGGCATTTCCAGAATTACTGGAGTGCCCGGATTGTCAACGGGCGATAAAGTTGTTGCCTGACCAACGAGACGCTTCCAGTAC
>WTHH01000464.1 GCA_011523195.1 Verrucomicrobiales bacterium | reverse complement strand
GAAAAACGACGCCCTCGCGGGCCACTGGAAACTCGACGGGACCATCGTCAACGAAAATATGTTCTTCCCCACCCCTCCGGTAAAAAACCGGGTGGTACTGGTCGGCGACACGTTGGTTTCGAGGATGGAAAAGTTTGGCTACCTCGAGACGGCGTTGACCGCCCATTGGCCGAATCACGATATCACGTTTCGCAATCTTGGCTGGCCCGGCGACGATGTCTTTGGCACGGCCCGCGCGGAATTCAAGGACGGACGCAACACCCGCGGCTGGCAGTCCGGCCCGGCCGACGGCGTCGGCTACCGCGCGTTGTTGAAACACGTCTCCGATGCCGAACCCAGCACCATCATCCTCGGGTACGGCGGCAGTGTTGCGTTCGAAAAAACAGGCCTGTCACTCGATCAATTCAAGACCGGCTACGCGCGGCTGCTGGATGCCCTCAAGGCGAACGGGGCCACGCTCATCCTTTTGACGCCGCCGCGGCAGGAGAACACCGGCTCGCCGTTGCCCGATTTGGCCAAGCGCAACCAACGGCTTGGCCAAGCAGCGCAATTCATCCGTGAACTCGGCCAGAAAAACGGGCATCTCGTAATCGACCTCAACAGCCAATTGATCTCACCCACCGATGAGCCGTTTACGGAAAACGGCGTGCAACTGAACGATCTCGGCTACCGCCGCTTGGCCAAGCTCGTGATGCGGCAGCTTGGGCTGCTCGACACAGCCAACAGCCAGGTCACACTCAATCCAGAGCGAATCGTCACCACCCGCGGCGGCGTGCATACCAGCAACCTCGTGACCACGAAGCGCGGGATTCGATTCGATCTGCGAAGCGACCGGCTGCCATGTAATTTTCTCGATGCCAACCGCAGCGTGCGCATCGCCGATGCGAGCAGTGCCCACCGTCTCAGGGTCGATGGCGTTGATGTGCTCGAGACCGAGGCCAAGCGCTGGGCGATTGGCCAAGCGATCCTCCACGGGCCGGAGTTCGCCGCCGCCGAGAAGTTGCGGGCCGAAATCTTCCAAAAAAACCTTGAGCACCGCCGAAGGCTCCGGCCGTTGAACCGCACCTACATTTTCCTGTTCCGCGCCTATGAAATGGGGCACCTGGCCTATGAGATGGAGGATTTCGACCGGCTAGTGACGGCGGCCGAGGAACGCATCGCCCGGTTGCGCACGCCGCGCTCGCATCGTTATTCCATCGAGCGGATTGACCAATGGCAACCGGTTCACAACGACCCCGAGCACGAGGTTCCGCGACACATCCCCGACCCGGACACCGCCGACGAACTGGCCAGCATGACGGTCGCCGACGGCTTCGCGCTGAACCTGTTCGCCTCGAACCCGATTCTCACCAACCCGATCAACCTGAACTGGGATACCCGGGGCCGAGCGTGGGTCTCGATGAGTTCCACCTACCCGCACATTAAGCCGGGCACGGAACCCAACGACCGCATTGTCATTCTTGAGGATGCCGATGGCGACGGCGTCGCTGAGAAGTGGACGGTGTTCGCCGAAGGACTGCTCGTCCCCCACTCCGTCATGCCGGTGCAGGGCGGTGCCTACGTCTGCAGCGCCACCGAGTTTTTGTTTCTGGCCGACACCGATGGCGACGACCGGGAGGATGAGCGGCGGGTGGTCTTTTCCGGTTTCGGTAACGCCGACGTCCATCACATGATCCACGCGCTACGCTGGGTGCCATGGGGTGAGCTGTACTTCAACCAGTCGATTTACATCAACAGCTTCATCGACACGCGCTGGGGCAAACGCCGGCTCAACGGCAGTGGCCTCTGGCGGTTCCGGCCGGAAACGGAGAGGCTCGAGGTTTTCGCGCGTGGCACGGTCAACCCGTGGGGTCACGCGATCGATCGCTGGGGTCAATCGTTCATCACCGACGGCGCGGGAGGTCAGGGGCCGCACTTCACCTTCCCCGGGGCTGCGTTTAGGAGTGCCGTCGGCGCGCCCCGCACCCTGCCCGGCCTCGTGCCCGGCAAGCCCAAAGGTACCGGCTGTGAGGCGCTGTCCGGCCGGCATTTCCCCGAGGAATGGCGGGGCGGCATCGTGGAAAATGATTTCCGAGCCAACCGCACGGTCCGCTATCGCATCACGGACAAGGGCAGCGGCTTCGCGGCGCAGGAGGTCGAAACGCTCGTCCGTTCGACCCGCAAGACCTACCGCCCGGTCGATCTCAAGGTCGGCCCCGATGGTGCGCTTTACATCGTCGACTGGTACAACGCGATCATCGACCACGGCGAGGTCGACTTTCACCACCCGTTACGCGACAAGGCGCACGGCCGCATCTGGCGACTCACAGCCAAGGACCGGCCGCTGGTCGAGCGGCCCCAAATCCACGGTGCCCCGGTCGATACGCTTTTGGATCACCTCAAGTCCCCCGAGGACTACACCCGCACCCAGGCCAAGCGCGAACTGGCCACCCGACCGCACGCCGAGGTGTTGCCCAAACTGAAGACCTGGGTGGACGGGCTGTCAGTTGTCGACCCCGATTTCGAACATCACCGTCTCGAGGCACTCTGGCTTCACGGCACGCTGGACACGCCCAACGAGACGCTGCTCCGCGCAGTGCTGAACTCGCCGGAACCCCGAGCCCGGGCCAGCGCGGTTCGCATGTTGTTCCATTGGCGCGATCGTGTCGCCGAGCCGTTCGAATTGTTCGCCAAGGCCACCGAGGATGAGCATCCCCGCGTTCGGCTGGAGGCGGTGAACACACTGCGCGAAACCGGCTCCCTCACGGCGGCCAACATCGCCATGCGAGCCCGGCGGCACGACGGCGATTCGTGGCTCGACTACGCCACTTGGCTCACCGCGCGCGAACTGCGCGACGACTGGCTGCCGGCGTTGCGATCCGGCCAACCGGTGTTCGACGGCGAGACCGGGCCGCTTCGATTCGCGCTCGAGGCCACCGGCGACCCGCGCGCCACCGAGACGCTCGTCACGTTGATTCGCGAGGACAAGATCGCCCGCGAAAACCTCCCCAACGTCGCCCGAACCATCGCCGGCCTTGGCCAGGCGACCGAGATCGATTTCGTGTTGTCGCTCGCCGAAAAACAACCCGACCTGCTGCAGTCGATCGTCGCGAGCGCACGCAACAACGAGACCAAGCCCGATAACGCCGGGAGTGTGGTTGCCCACCTTGGCCACACGGACCGGCCCATCCGCGAGGCGGCCGCAGAGCTGGTCGGCCTCTGGAAAATTCAGTCGGCAAACGAGCGATTGGCCAAGCGCATCCGCGAATCTGATTACCCAAGCGAGCAACTCATCGCTGCGCGGGCCCTGGCACGGCTGGGTCAACTCGACCGGTTGCAGGAACTCAGCGCGCTTGGCCAAGCGCAGCCGGTTCGCATCGCAGCCATCGCCGCCTGGGCGGAGGTGCAACCGGAAAATGCACGCACGGCCGCCGCCGGCCTCCTCGCCGAAGCAAAGGAGGCCGGTGATGTGGAGCCACTTTTCAACGCCTTCATCAACCACGCGACAGGCGCCGATCAACTAGCGACCGCCCTCGCCAAAACAAACCTCGAGCAATCGGTGGCGATCGCCGGCACCCAACTGGCGCGTGCCTCCGGCCGAAACGTGCCGGGGCTTATCGCCGCGTTGAACAAGGCCGGCAACCTCAAGCCTTTGTCCATCGACCTCTCGCAGGCCGAGCGCGAACAACTGCTCGCCCAGGCCGCCACCACCGGCGATGCCCGGCGCGGCGCGGAAATCTTCCAGCGCGAAGTGACCGGCTGCCTGCGCTGCCACCAGATCGGCACACAGGGGGGCAAGTTCGGCCCGGACCTTACCTCCATCGGCGCGTACGCCCAGCCGGCCGCCATCCTCGAGTCCATCCTCAATCCGAACAAGGACATCAAGCAGGGTTACGAGACGATCGTCCTGACCCGCAGCGACAACACCACGG
>WTHH01000138.1 GCA_011523195.1 Verrucomicrobiales bacterium | reverse complement strand
CTGGGAGCGCGACCGCGGCGCGCCGTCGAACTGGTTCACCTCGCACGGCGATGTTTTCCCAACCCAAAACGCGAAGATGAAACCGTTCCCACCGGTCGCCCCCAACGGCAAACGCAGCTTCCCCTCAAAAAACACGACGAAGGGAATCAACCAGTGGAACCACTATTACATCCGCGCGATCAACGGCGAGGTGCGCCTATGGGTGAATGGCGTCGAGGTCTCCGGCGGCACCGACTGCCAACCGGCCATCGGCTACCTTTGCCTCGAATCCGAGGGTGCGCCCATCGAGTTCCGCAACCTCCGAATCCGCGAACTGCCGTAAGGTCGCCAGCGACACTGCGCCATGAAACGAATCAGCAGGGATCAGGCGCGGAAGTTTGCCTTCGACTGGCGGGATCAGCCTCTGCTCCGGGTGGAGTGCGGCGAGTCGATCGAGATCGAGACCTGGGATGCCGGTTCCGGTTTCTTCAAGTCACCCGATGACAAGGCGATCCCCGCGAACCGCCCTGGGTTCGACAAACACCCTCCGCTGGCCAATCCCATCGGCGGCCCTGTTTTCATCGAGGGCGCGGAGCCGGGAGACGTGTTGACGATCGAGATCGAGGACATCCTCGTGGGGGACACCTCATGGATCGCCATTGGGCCGAACCGCGGTCCGCTTGGCCAATCAACCCGCTGGGCGGAGGTCTCCGAAAACTACACGACAAAGATTTTTCAGCATCACCCCGGGCCAAGCGGCACGATGCGCGACGGCACGATGCAGTTCAGCAATACCGTGTCGTGGTCGATCACGCCGTTCATCGGCACCATCGGCGTCGCCCCGGAGCGCGAGGTCTGCACCAGTATCGATGGCCAGGGTGCGTGGGGCGGAAACCTCGACATCCGCGACGTGGCCGTTGGCAGCCGTGTGCATCTGCCGGTGTTTCACGAGGGCGCGTTGTTTTATCTCGGCGACGTGCACGCCAGCCAGGGGGACACGGAGTACACCGGCACTGCGGCGGAAACCTGCGCCACCGTGCGTGTGAAGTTTCGCTTGGCCAAGCGCAGTCGGCTTCCGTTCATGCGGATCGAAAAGGAGGACTCGATCATCGCCGTCCACGCCACGCGCCCGCTAGAGACCGCCGTCGACCAGGCGACGCAACACCTAATGGGCTGGCTGGTTGATGAGTTTTCGTTCTCGCAGGCCGACGCCTACTGCCTCGTCAGCACCTGCCCCGATTTTCGGATCAACGTCTACCAGATGCTCGTGGCCACCGGGATGGATTTCGTCGCCGGCGCGGAGATTCCCCAGAAGTATCTCTCCTGAATTTGCCGCGCTTGGCCAAGCGCTACCTGAGCGCCCAGTCGAAGAAACCCATCGCGTCGAGGTCGGCGCGCAGGCTGGCCTCGGCTTCCGGTTGCAGCCGATTGATCGGCGGACGCACCGGCCCGCAATCGACCCCGGCGAAACCCATCACCGCCTTGCACGCGCCACCGAACCCGCTCTGGAACATGCGCTCGATCATCTTGACCGAACGCGCCTGATCGGCCTGCGCCGCCTCCATGTCGCCCCGGTTGTAGGCATCGATGATGCGCCGATAGAGCGGTGCGGCAAAATTATAGGTACTCCCCACCCCGCCGGCGCATCCCAGCGCCAGCCCTTCGATCAACCGTTCATCCGTGCCAAACAGGATATCCGCCTTCACCGACTCGTGGTTCATGCATCGTGCAAGCAGGTCGAGGTCTTGATTGGTAAACTTGATACCGACAAACCCTGGCAACTGTTCGTTGGCAAGGGTCATGAACGCCGCCGTGTCCACCGTCACGCCGGTCATCGGCGGGATGTCGTAAAAATAAAACGGCAGTGCCGGCACTGGTCGGGTCATCTCGACAAACCAGGCACACAAAGCCGCCTCGTCCGTTGGCTTGAAAAACGTGGGCGCCATCGCGGAGATCGCCGCGGCACCGGTCGCCTCCGCGGCGCGCACTAGTTCCTGCGCGTCCGGCAGACTGTTGCAGCCAACGTGGGCGACGTTCACCAACCCGTGGCGGTCGGCCTCCTTCCCCCACACCTCGAATAGCCTGATCCGCTCCGCCGTACTCAGCGACAACGACTCGCCGGTCGTCCCACTGACGAACACCCCTGCGGCTCCGTTGCCGACGAAATGCTCCGCCTGTTTCGCGACCGCGTCGTAGTTGACCGAGAAATCATCGTTCATCGGCGTATGCACCGCCGCGATCAATCCGTTAAGTTTCAATTCCATGTTCAGTTAAAAATCATCTGGCCGGTTTTTCGCCCTGAAAAATTTTCCCGTTGTCCTTGCGTTTCCACGAGTAAGTCGCGGGATCGAAGTTGAACGCATTCTTGGGCAACGCCGGCTCTGCCCACTTTTCGGGTAGCCACTTGGCCAAACGCTGCTTGACCGGCTCATGCCGTTTTTTCGCAGCCAAGTTTTCCCACTCGTTTGGATCCGTTTTGTGATCGTACAACTCCTCTGAACCATCCGAATAACGAATGTACCGCCAACGCGCACTCCGCACGGCGGCGTTTCCTTTTCGGAATTCGATCAGCGCCGGGCGCCGCTTGGTTTCGGGCGCTCGAAGCTGCGGCATCAAACTCAAGCCGTCGAATTTTTGATCACCTGAGATCCCGCACAATTCCAACAGCGTCGGATACAAATCCAACAGGCTCACCGGCTGGCTGCACACAGCCGGTTTTGTTTGCGGGGTAGCGATGATTAATGGGATCCGCGTGGCCTCTTCCCAAAGTGTCGATTTGTGCCAATGCTGCTTTTCACCCAGATGCCAACCATGATCCGACCAAAAAAAGATTACCGTGTTCGCATTATATTCGCTCGATTCAAGCGCATCCAACACACGACCCAACTGTTCATCAGCATAGCTGATGCTGGCCAAGTACGCCTGCACGGCGCGCAATTTAGCTCCCTGTTTTTCGATCTTGTTCAGGTCGGACCGACGCGCCGCAGCGAAGCGTTTACCCGCCTCGGGCACATCCTCCAAATCTTCCTCCCGACTCTTCGGGGCGACCACGTTGGCTAATGGATAAAGATCAAAAAATCGGCGTGGGGCGTACCACGGCAAATGCGGCCGAAACAGTCCGCAGGCTAAAAAAAACGGACGGTCATGTTTTGCCTCCAGAAAACGTAAAGCAAAATCAGCCGTCTTAACATCGTCCAACTCCTCATCGGCAACCGGAATCACGCCCCAGTCATTTTCGTGAGGCAACCCTCGCACTCCGCTGAACGGAAAGCCTTTTGGGTTCGGGATATGCTGCGTCCACGGATAGTTTAACTTTGAACCGCGAAACCAGGGATCGTCCTGAAACAAAAGCCGCTTAAACTCGTTCCATTGTCGCGGCGGATTATTGCCCGCCGTGTGGTGAAAAATTTTTCCCGCACCGGCGACCGAGTATCCGCTTTGACGAAACCTCATTGGCATGGTGACCATGTTCGGAAAATTCGGATACCACCAGTGCTGATTGTCGTACAGGCCGGTTGTCGACGGACGCAGCCCGGTCATGATCGCTGCGCGGGACGGGGCGCACTTGGGCGACACACAGTGAGCGTTTGTGAACAACATGCCGCGCTTGGCCAAGCGATCTATGTTGGGCGTGTGCACCCTGCCCTCGTAACCGCCGAGGCAGTTGACCCAGTCCTTCATGTCATCAACGGCGATGAACAGGACGTTGGGCCGCTCCGCTTTTGCCAGCGCTTGGCCAAGCGAAGTCAACAGAACCAAACAGGTGAAAAGAAAAGAACGCATTATTTCCCTTCCCTAAATTCGGGGTTCGGGCGCATGGGGTCCGCACCGACTTTCAGTTGCCATTCGTTTAGCCAGCCCAGCATCCGGCGCGCGCGGTTCGGATGTTTTGTTGCAAGGTTCGTTGTTTCACCGATGTCCTCAGCGAGATTAAAAAGAGACACTTCGCCGCTCTCAAACGCC